>NZ_JADYXN010000278.1:0-551 GCF_015864285.1 Pseudoalteromonas sp. NZS100_1 | reverse complement strand
TGGGGATCGCGGTCTGCAGGCCCGAGGGCGAGAGGAAGGGCGAGACGCCATCCTTGCGGGTCCAGCGATAGACGATGTTGGAGGGCGGATCGCCGAACAGCAGCGCGTCGATCGGCGCGGCCCAGGTCGGCCCCTCGGCCCAGCGATAGCCCTGCGCCAATATCTCCACCTGCGCGCCGGGCGCGATGATGCGGTCCAGCGCCGGGTCGATCCGGTCGATCCGCGCGGCCGGCAGGTCGGCGGCGTGGGCGAGCGCGTGGGTGAGCGGCAGGGCGGCCATCCCGGCCAGCAGGGTGCGACGATCGATCATGCGGTGAGGCTAACCGATCGATGCTCCGCCGCCGAGCGATAGATCGCCTCGATCACGCGCAGGTCGGCCAGCCCCTCCTCGCCCGCGACGATCGGCGCGGTGCCGTTCGCGATACATTCGGGCAGATGGTCAAGCTGGGCGGCAAACTGGTTCTTCGCCGGCGCCGGCAGGCTGCGCGGCGCGGTCACGCCATCCTTGCGGATCATCATCGTCTGGCCGCTATATTGGGTCGCGGGTTCCA
>NZ_JADYXN010000277.1:0-551 GCF_015864285.1 Pseudoalteromonas sp. NZS100_1 | reverse complement strand
AATTTCGACCTGTTGCCGACATTCGCTGCACTCGCCGGCAAGCCGCTTCCGAAGGGGCTGGCCATCGACGGCAAGGACATCAGCGCGGTGTGGCAAAAGGGCGCACCGAGCCCGCACGACGCGCTGATCCTGTTCGACAATGAAAAGGTCGCGGCGATCCGCACCGACCGCTGGAAGTTCGTCGCGCGCAGCTATTACCGCGACTATGACCTGCCGCTCGCGCGTATCGGCGCCAACCTGCTGTTCGACGTACACAGCGATCCCAGCGAGGATTATAATCTGGCGACGCGCCATCCCGATGTCGTGAAGGACATGCGCGCGCGTTTCGAACAGTATCGCCAGACCTATGAGCCGCTCGGGCGCAAGAAGGAGCCCGACCGGCTTCCCGGCGGGAAAACCCTGCCCTGATCCATCCGTCATTGCCTGTGCCCGCCCGTCGCTGGTATTGGTATCCAGTTGATAAAAGCCCGGGGCAAACAGATTGCAGTCGAAAACGGCACCGAAAAGAAAAGCGCAGGACCGCGGTGTTGCAACGCGGCAGCGAATTGTCG
>NZ_JADYXN010000276.1:0-551 GCF_015864285.1 Pseudoalteromonas sp. NZS100_1 | reverse complement strand
ATGCTCATTTTCCCGGCTGTGTGGGACTGGTATGTGCAGTGGCGTGAGCGACGTCGCGGATTTTATACCCGCTGGGAGGTGGAAATGCTTCACCTCGCAATGGCGCTGACCCGTGAGAAGACGGGGTGGTTGAGACAGCAACCGCATATGGCGGATCGCTTGCAGCCTGTGGAGGGATTGATTGCACCGGCGGATATCGAGGTTGCCCAGTCTGACTGGGGTGCGGCCTGCGATCGGGCGCATGCGCATGCCGCAGCACGATCGAAGGAAATTGAACGGGTAGCGCGTATTCATCGCGATCCTTTCGAACCGATCCTGCCTATATTGGAAGCGCACAGTCCGGTCGCGGAATATCGCAAGATCGCCGACGAAATCCTCAAACATGCGCCTAACTGCGATCGCTATCCACGCCGGGCGGCGGAATCTGTCCGGTCATTTCTGCTTATCCGCCTGGGATTGCATCTGGGCTTACGTAAGAATTTGCGGCAACTCCTGGTTTGTCCCCGAGACCAACTTCCGAGATCCGAACGGAAATTGGAAAGTTTGAAGCG
>NZ_JADYXN010000275.1:0-552 GCF_015864285.1 Pseudoalteromonas sp. NZS100_1 | reverse complement strand
ATTCGTCGATCTTCACGTCGAGCGGGATCAGGCCCGAATTGGTGCCGGTGCCCGGCGCGCTGGTCGACCCCGGCACAGTGCGGGAGTTGCGCACCGCCACGCCGAAGGTGAACTCGTCCGCCTGATCCTTGAGCTGCGAGAAGATGCCGTCGGCGCTCAGTTCCAGCCGATCCGACTTATATTGCAGCGACCCGACCAGGCCCAGCCGCTCGCGCTCATTGTTCGAGGTGAAGACGCGGTAGAAACGCGGCATGTAGGCGTTGGCCACCTGGTCGCGGGTCAGCGACCCATAATTGGCCAGCGGATTGTCGAGGTCGAGCTGGAACTGGAACGGGCCGCCGGTCGTGGTCGGGCCGGCATAGGCACGCGAGCCGATTACCGAACTGTTATAGCCGCCGGTCGACTGGAAGCTCTGGCTGGCCGGACCCTTTTCCAGATCCTTGTAGTTCACGTCATAATTGGCGGCGCCGTTGAACACGCCCATCGGGCCGACATGGATGGTCCAGGTGTCGGGGTCGGCCGACGGCGCCGCGCGGCTGACATAGCCATAGG
>NZ_JADYXN010000274.1:0-553 GCF_015864285.1 Pseudoalteromonas sp. NZS100_1 | reverse complement strand
GTGCAGCGCATTTATCTGAGCTACAGCCAGGGTGAAGCAGCGGCGTGGCTTCACGCGCGGGGCGAAGTGCTCGCAGACGAGCCCGAGGCTGAAGGCCATGTGCTGACGGTACGGCTCGATCCCGCGGATAGCGCGCGCTTCGAACGGCTCTGGCCGACTACGGACGCTCCGACGCCTTGACCGCCAGCCAGTGGCTTTCCTGCGCGTCGAGCGGCAGGCCCGACAGGCTTCCACCCGCACGATCTTCCATGGCCGCAAAACGCCGCGCGAATTTGGCGTTGGCATCGCGCAGGGCGCCTTCGGCGTCGACGCCAAGGTGGCGCGCATAATTGACCACCGCCAACAGCAGGTCGCCGACCTCTTCGTGGCGTTCGGCATCGGTCGTCGCGGCCGCGACCTCGGCGAGTTCCTCGGCAATCTTGTCGCGCGGCCCATCGGCGTCGGGCCAGTCGAAACCGACACGCGCTGCGCGGCCTTGCAGCTTTTGCGCGCGGAGTAACGCGGGCAACGACAACGCCACGCCGGCAAGCGCGCTTGCCGGGCCATCGGCGGC
>NZ_JADYXN010000273.1:0-557 GCF_015864285.1 Pseudoalteromonas sp. NZS100_1 | reverse complement strand
CATGCGTCTCGACGACATCGACTGGCGATCCGGCCACCTGACGGTCAAGGGCAAGACGCGTCGACCGGACCGCCTGCCATTGCCGCAGGATGTTGGCGACGCGATCCTGGCATATCTTGCGGCAGCCCGCCCGAAGACCGCCGAAAAGCATCTGTTCCTGCGTGCACAAGCACCGTTTCGGCCATTCCGCTCGTCCGCTGAGATCGCGGGCATCGTCGCTCGTACGCGCGACCGCGGTGGGATCGAAGGAGTGCCGACCGGGTCACACATATTCCGGCATTCGCTTGCCACCAACCTGCTGCGCGCAGGCGCAGGCCTGGAGTCCGTCGGGACCATCCTGCGTCACAGCTCGCCCGAGACCACTGCCATCTACGCCAAGGTCGATCTGCCGATGCTCATGAAGATCGCGCAGCCCTGGCCGGGAGAACAGTCATGCTGAACATCCACATTTCCAAATACGTGGCGCTGCATCGCAGCCTCGGGCGGAAGTTCTCTGAACAGGAACGCATGCTGCGCCTGTACGCCGCCTACGCCGAAGGATTCGGCGACCGGCACAT
>NZ_JADYXN010000272.1:0-557 GCF_015864285.1 Pseudoalteromonas sp. NZS100_1 | reverse complement strand
CGGCACAGGCGGTGCTGGATGGCCTCAAGGCCCAGAACAGCGATGTACGCTCCTATTATGACAGCCTGAGCAAGACCGGCTTTGCCCTTTCGGCGGACGGCTCGATCTATTATCGTGTCAGTCCCAGCACGCGGGTCGGCGGTGAAATGAGCATCAACACCTTCGGCAGCTATGACGAGTTCAAGTCGCTGATTGGGATCAAACAGTCTCTGGGAGGCAATTGATGATCCGGGAAGCCGTGGAATATCAGCCCGCCGAAACCGATCAGTGGACGATGGACGGGCTGTCGCTGCTGACCGCGATGATTGGCAGCGAGGTGTTCGGCACCGCGACCCGTGGCCAGGCCGACGCCTTTTTTGGCGCAGTCGGTCGGCGCATCGCGTCGCTGCTTCAGGTCGCCGACATTTCGGACGGGGATGCGCTGATGGCGCGGATCAACCGGCTGTGGCGGACGTTGGGCTGGGGTGAGGCGCAATTGCGGATGACGGACGATGCAATCATGATCCAGCATGTCGGCTTGCCCGAAACGCTCCAGGGCGATGTCGATGGCCGCTGGG
>NZ_JADYXN010000271.1:0-557 GCF_015864285.1 Pseudoalteromonas sp. NZS100_1 | reverse complement strand
GATACTGAGCAGGTACACGCAGACTTTAGCTCAATGAATACAGCACTGTCAGTCATTTCTAACCTCTCATTAATACGTTGTGCTCAACAGCAAATTAATGTGATAGAGGGCGCTATTTTAAAACAAACATCACTCTCCCCTGAATTTATAAACCTATCCAGTATTGATGGAATTGGAAATACTTTAGCACTGACTATTATGTTAGAAACCGGCACGATTAAACGTTTTGATAGCCCAGGTAATTTCTCATCGTATTGTCGCTGTGTTAAAGGGGCAAGGTACAGTAATGGAAAGAAAAAAGGCGCTACGAATCAGAAAAATGGTAATCGTTATTTAGCGTGGGCTTTTACTGAGGCCGCTAATTTTGCAATTCGTTATAACCCAACAGTTAAAAAATATTATCAACGAAAACTGGCTAAAACAAACAAGGTAGTTGCGATTAAAACGGTTGCGCATAAGCTCGCAAGAGCGTGTTATCACGTGCTTAAAGACAATGTACCATTCGATGAACACAAGGCGTTTGCTTAGCGTCTATAAAACAAATTAGGTTAACGTGT
>NZ_JADYXN010000270.1:0-559 GCF_015864285.1 Pseudoalteromonas sp. NZS100_1 | reverse complement strand
GTGCTGGTGCTTGCGATGCTGCTCGCCTATCGCATCTGGGGGATGCAGATCATGCGGGCGGTGATGGTCCCGCGCGAAGCGTTCCAGCCGCTCCAGCCCCTGCCCGCCAACGCCTATGACGATCCGAAAATGTTGATCGCCCGCCCCGACCTGACCAAGGACAATCCCGCGCTCTGGACGCCGCAGGGCGCGGCCAAGCTTGCGCCGCCCGCGCAGAAGGCCGCCGTCTTCTTCATCCATCCGACCAGCTATGTGACGCCGCTTGGCAATGCCCATTGGAATGCACCGCTGGACGATGCGGAAAGCAATGCGACCGCGCGCCGCTTCGTGCTGAGTCAGGCCAGCGCCTTCAGCGCAGCCGGCAATGTCTGGGCACCGCGCTATCGCCAGGCCAATTATGGCGCCTTCCTCACCACCGGGGCAGAGGGCGACCAGGCGCTCGCCGCCGCCTATCGCGACGTGACCCAGGCCTTCGCCGCCTTCCTCAAGGCCAATCCCACCGGTCCGCTGATCCTCGCCGGCCACAGCCAGGGGTCACGCCACCTGCTGCAACTGGTGC
>NZ_JADYXN010000269.1:0-559 GCF_015864285.1 Pseudoalteromonas sp. NZS100_1 | reverse complement strand
GGTGCCCCAGGCAAGGTCCGGCAGAGTGGCGAAGACATGGGCCGACGCGACCGTGCCGACACCGCCCTCCAGCATCGTGCCACCATAAAGGCCGATACCCGCCGCCGTGCCGATCGCGGCCACGTCGGCCGCTGCGAACAGGCCGCCCGACTGGGCGATCTTGAGCGCGAAGACGCTGGCAGCATGGGCCGAGGCGATCCGCATCGCGCTGCGCGGACCATTCAATGCCTCGTCCGCCATCAGCGGCACCGGCTGGTTCTTCGACAGGCGCGCCATCGCGGCGATCGCGTCGCCGGCGATCGGCTGTTCGACCAGGTCGCAGCCGACATCATGCAGCATGGACATGCCGATCTTGGCCTGCGCCTCCGACCAGTTCTGGTTGACGTCGACGCGCACGCTGGCGCGGTCGCCCAGCGCCTTGCAGATGGCGCCGACATGGGCGACGTCATCGCGCACTTCGCGCTTGCCGATCTTGAGCTTGAAGATGCGGTGGCGCCGGCGGTCGAGCATCTCCTCGCCCTCGGCAATGTCGCGCGCGGTGTCGCCGCTGGCCAGCGTC
>NZ_JADYXN010000027.1:0-59748 GCF_015864285.1 Pseudoalteromonas sp. NZS100_1 | reverse complement strand
GCTTAAGTTACAAGCCATCCTGGAAGGCTACGATTTAGCAAAATCTCTTGAGCCAGACTTGTGATCAAGAGACAGCTTAGTAAGCGCCTTTTTACTGCGTAGAAGAAAATCTTAAATCGCTTCTTCATCTTCCTCAGCAGTACGAATACGTATTACACGCTCAACATCAGTGACAAATATTTTACCGTCACCGATTTTTCCTGTTTGTGCCGTTTTTACAATAACTTCAATTGCACGGTCTACATCTTCATCAGTCAATACAATATCAAGTTTTACTTTAGGTAAAAAATCAACCATATACTCTGCGCCACGATATAACTCAGTGTGACCTTTTTGACGTCCAAAGCCTTTAACTTCGCTTACCGTCATACCTGTAATACCTACATCCGACAACGCTTCACGCACATCGTCTAACTTAAAAGGTTTGATAATTGCTTCTATTTTTTTCATATTAATTACTTTTGAAAGCTCCAGTTGCCTCGATTTTAGACAATCATGATGTTCATAGCAAACAAAGCGATTGAATTACGGTGATAAAACAACCGATCATGGTATAATTTATTGTATAAAAATAGCTATACTTAAATGACTAGCAGTAAATGAGATTAATATGAAAAACAAACAAAACGGATTCACTCTTTTAGAACTCATGGTAACCGTTGCTATCGTTGGGATCATTGCATCAATTGCGATTTGGAATAGCAGCGATATGCTAGAAGAAAATAGAGCTGAGAATTTTTTGTTGGAGTTAAAAAGAAATATTAGCTATGCACGCTCTCAAGCAGCAAGTACAGATGAAATAGTCGTTATATGTGCCGCGCAGCACGGTGAAGTAAAAAATCAAAATGACACAATGCAATGTCGTAATCGATGGGACAGAAATAAAATTATCATTGTATTCATTGATGGTGATAATAGCGGTCAATACAACAGCTCTACAGACTCTTTACTACGAGTTATGGAAAAAATAAGCCTTAATGACAAAATAAAATATACTGGTAATGATAGGAGATTACGGTTTAATACCAGTGGTCGAATAACAACGAACCCCGGTGATTTTGTATTTTGTCCTAATAATGGCAGTGAAAATAATAAAGCTTTAACAGTATCTCAATCTGGTACTTCTTTTTATACCGGTGATACAGCTCAGACTTGCGGTTAAAAAACATACAAATTCATCTTGTCATATTTGTATCATTTACTAGACTGAGTTAATCATTTATTAACTCAGGTCTTCAAGGATGAGATTATCAATATCAAAAAACAAGGGAGTGACACTTCTTGAATTAATGGTTTCAATGGCTGTTGTCATTGTAATCAGTCAATTATCGATGTGGTTTTATCCAGACTTCTTGGCTAAAAACCGATTAGATAACCATGTGAATCTACTACATCGAAATATAAATTATGGCCGCCTTTACGCAATTGAAAATGGTACTTACGTCACGCTTTGCGCACTAAAAGGCAGTCAATGTACAAAGGACGAGTGGGATGGTCAAATGTCACTATTTATCGATAAAGATAAATCAACGACTCTAGATGATGATGAGTTACTCTTAAGCACTTTCGAGGATGTCCATGATGCTGATACTTTAGAGTATCCGCGCAACGCCATTACATTTCGTCCAGATGGTTCTTTAAATGGTTTTCAAAATGGGACTTTTATATATTGCCCCAATAGCAATAAAGCCAATCTCGAAGGATTGGCTTTATCTGTAAGTCAAACGGGTAGAATTCGCATCAAATCAACTGATAAGTGTCAGAAGAAGTAATCTAGGCTATCGACCCCAACAATAATCAATATCAGAGTTACCTTTACTTCCTTTTGCACCTTTGAGGCCTGTGTCAGTAATTGTAAGCTCTTTACAATCGTTATCCCCCTTTACAGCACCGGCTATAGGCTTAGCTGTAATAGTGAAAGTATTGCTATCGACTACCTTTATGGATAGCTCAAAATGGCCATTTTCGGTCTTACTTTGCAATCCTAAATCAGTAAATGTCTCTGTATATTCCCTATTATCGACAAAATACTGCTCCTCCTTGTTTGCAGCATCTAACAATGCTGCAGCAGCTTCAGCGCGCGAAGCACGCTTTACATATTCAGTATAGTTAGGCAGCGCAATTGAAGCGAGTATGCCGACGATAGCAACGGCTATCATCAGCTCAATTAAGGTAAACCCGTGTTGTTTTTTCATCTAATTTCCTTAATTATTAACTTCGTCATTTTCTTCACGTTTATAGATATATGTTTGTTGGGTTTTAAAGCCAAACCCTACTGCATTGTCATTAACCAACACAACTTTACCATCAACAACAGTTAAACCAGGACCTTTTATTTCTACAGGTTTCATTGGATTTTCCGCATTTTCACCTTTAATACCAGGCCCAATTAAATAAAACTGACTTTCTTGTATTACGTCAACTGTTGGGTCGTCATCACATTTACCATCGCCATTACCATCTACACATGAAGGGCTTTCACCAAAGTATAACTGAGGTGTGTCTGGTACATCATAGCTGGTTGTAAATTTAAGGTCGTCATACACTTTAGTACCGTAATGTAAGTGAAAAGCGTATAAAGAACCACCACCACCACTTAGCGAACATTGATTTTCAGTCGATGTATCTGATGCAGGAGTGAAGCTTGTAAAATAGGCAACACCTCCAACAACTGTAGCAGCAGCTAGCGACTTTTCACCCGTTCCTAACTCATATCTCCAGCCATTAAATTTAGCCAAGCCCACTTCTAAGTCAACAAAATCATCAACGTCATCTAGAGCATTGCCAAATGGGTCTGAATTCATTTGCATCAAATCAGCAGGCACAATAGTATCTGGTGCATTCGTTTTATACGATTTAGTAACCGTATTTTCATCTCTGATCATAAACAATTGATCTTTTTCATTGGTGCCGGTTGGTTTTGAGCGATTACCACTGCCGATAACTATGGCATCATACGGTGTATCTAAGCGTGTTATAACGGTACTACCATTAACTGTTGACTCGCTTACTTTACTATAAATTGTACGTGCTACGAGTGGTTTATAGAAAAAGCGTCGGTCCTCAGTTGCTTTATTACTACCAAGCTCAGCTAATTTAAAGTGGCTAAACTCACTAGTATTACTACCAGGCATATCTATACGCCAAATATCTCCACCTGTATCTGCCGCATAAATTCGGTCTATATATCCATCATAATCTGAGTCAAGCGTGGTTATATCTGCAGCAATACTATGCTTACCTTTAAAGCCATTAATATCGGGTGTTAATGCCCATACTCTTTTACCTGTTTCGGCTTCAACAATATAGATACCTCGCCCTGTACCATCTTCACTACGGATAGCTGCGTCTTTATTAGTATCATAACCAGCACCAAAAACTAATAAGGGTTTATCCCCAAATGCTTTAATGTAGGCTATTTGTGGCTTTGACCAGGTTTGTGCAAGCTCTTTAAAATCACCTTTACCACCTTCGATTGGAGCGTCCCATAATTTTTTCGGTATGTTCGGGTTTGTTATATCAAGTCCGTAGTAATTTTTACCACCGCGACGCATCCCCGCAAAAGCCCACACTTTATCGTCGCCACTCGCATCAATAATACCGTCATTTAAACCATCACTATTTAAGTTTTTATTATCAAAATAAATACTAATAGGACCATCCATACCATATACTTTCGTATCGGCTTGATTTTCACGTAGAGGTTCAATAATGTTGTATAAAGCAGACGGTATAAATGCCCAACTTTCACTTACACTATCATCTGAATCCTTAAACATATGTAAAAAGCCAGCATTAGTTCCTATCAAAACTCGAATATCATCATTACCATAATCGATTGCAACAGGTTTAGAATGCAGAGGGTCACCAAAAATATCTTTGCGCTGGTCAACCTTAGACCCATCGCCATCTTCATCATCAACGTCTATACCCATTGCCCATTTGATATCATTACTCGATAAGCTTAGCGGATTGTTATCGACTAAATTGAGAATATCACTCACAACTGAGGTATTAAAATTTACTATAGATCCCTGATTGTCAGTGTATAAATTACGGCTATCTGAATCTAATGTCGTTAAATGAAGGTTCACACCACCTTGTGCAACTAAGTTACCATCTGCTGGCTCCCCACTTGGCAACCAAAATGTTTCTGCATTTTCGTCAATTAAACCATTCTCATCAAGTGCCGACAATCCTTTTGAGTCAACAATTTGATTCCCTGATACTTTCAGTTTTTTTAAGTTTCCACGCCAGCGAGCACCGGTTTCAGGGTAAAACATGGCAAAATAAACAGCATCCCGGCTACGAGTTTGATCTACATTATTACTCGCAACTGAAGGCGATGAAAAACTATCATTTACTTCTCTAATTCTTGAAATAGTATTTTTTAATGCTTCTGAAAGCGCTTCTGCAGTTCTTGCTTCTATATACTGCCCTCCACCAACACTTGCCGCCTTGTCTAGTAGAGCAATTCCCCCTTGACTCATTCCTGTACCAAAACCTATTGTGTATACACGGCCTGTATCTAATACATCACTTGTTGGAGTGTATAAATCCACTTTCGTGTCCGAGGTACCATGTAATATTTTAGCCATTGCAACTAAATAGCTTCCGCTATAGCGACCACTGTCAAAAGGGATGGCATCAGTAAAAAGGTTGTTATGGACAGCTGCAATTGAAGCGTCCCTTCCATCATCATTAGTTGGATCACCATCTGTCATTAAAATAATATTAATTGAGTTATCACAGCGTAATGGTTCACCATTACTCTGCTCAAAAGGTGATCTATAAGTTACATTGTTATCGATACTTTTATCTCGATCATTATAGAATCGACCATAATCAAGGTTTTGCCCTGTTATATAGCGATAAGCCTCCCATAATGTCTCTGTTATTGGAGTTCCACCACTGGCAGGTAAATCATCAATGTCTTGTAAAATATTTGATTTATTAGCTCCAACCTTAGCTACTACATACCCTCCAGCACTATCCTTAAATCGCATCAAACCAAAATCAATATCATCATTATCATTGACTAATTGTGTCATCGCATTTTTAGCTACATCGATTCTTCGGTCATGGCAATCTGCAACTGCAACGCCATTTACACCTATATAGCATTGCTCATTGTATTCATTATATTCTGGCTTACTTGCAAAGCATGTAACCTGTTGGTAAGCATCATATGTAACAGTTTGACGATTTCTGCCACGTCCAGTTGTCTCTTCATATTGATACTTTGTGTAACAGACTTGATCATCACCATTGATAACGCTCCAATCCATACTGCCAGAGGTATCAAATATCATTAACACTCTTGGATTTTCGTCTGTCTCTACATCATGATTTACATAAAGCTCAATATCCTCAGCGAATACCGACATACTTATTGTTAAGCCAAGCAAAGAGGCTAACACTTTGTTTAATTTAAATTTCATCTTAAATCCCCTTGCTTACGCTGGCCATTTCTTGTGCTATACCTGTAACAATAGTTAGTTCATGTTTACTTTTAGATCCATATTCTATTGTTGTGGCAACCTGTAACATATTGCACGATATACCTGCAGTAAAATTAAAGCGTCGAGGACATTCTAAATCTAGCGCCCCCTTGTTCAGGTTAGTCATTTTGCTTTGCATATCTGCATGATTTGCAATCACCATACCTTTGTCATCACCATCCGCGATTGCAGTTACTTCATCGGGAGTCAGGAAGAACTGATTATTAGCGCCTTGATTTGCCTCATCAGAGATCATGCGCTGCACTTCACCAATGAGTTCATTCTCGGCCACTTCGCGCTCTTGTGCTGCATTGGTAATTTTAATATCAATACTACTACTGCTCATAAGTGTCACAGCAATACCGGTCACTGCAATAACCATTATTAAAGCTGTAATTAGAACTACACCTTGCTGTTTTTTTTGTGATTGTTTTAGATACGCCATAAATTTGATCCAACATTATTTAATCGAATAGTAGTAGTAAACACAGTACGTCTGAAATTATCGGTAAATGTTAATACACGCTTATCTTCATCCTCACCTAATGTATAAGTTTGGTTTTTAATTTTAACTCCTGGGTCTGGTTGTAATGCGCGTATTAATAAAAAAACCTGAACAGTTAAAATACCTTTACGATTTTCCCAATCTGTATACTTCATATCTTGAATACTTCGGTAGGTATCTACACGATTATCACTGTTAGTATCAAGACCAAAAACAAACCGCATGTTCTCAACACCTTCCATAATAGTTTCTGTGTTGATGCTTCCACCAACCAGGCGCTTTCTCATTAATGCAGGTACAGTTAAATTTTTATTATTAACTTTATAAGTTTGTTCTGATAGATAATAAACATGATGGCTGTATGGCCAAACGGTTGCATTAACATTAAGAGTCGCAGCGTTAACCGTTCCACGGAAAAATTGAGCTTTCTCTTGCTCAGCTACAAAGTAGTTTTCATCGGCCTGAGTCTCATTAGTTACTGTATTAACTGTTAAACTCTTACCTTGTAAAAATTTTAATTGAATAATGTCAGTGCTTTTAATTGGATTATTTAGGCAGTTAAGCTCTTTTGATTCTCCAGCAACCTTTGCGTAAATAGTTCTAAAATTACTAGCTGTAGCAAAATCAGGAAAACTCCCATTATTTAATCCTTCAAAGCAGTCTGTTCCAGGGTTTGCTAGTGTATCTGTATTTACTGCAGTGAACGAATCGTCATAATAAGTTCCCCAAAAGCCAATTTGTTCAATATCACGTTGCATTATGTTAATTGCAAGGCGCCCTGATTCTTGAAGTTCACCAATAGTCATCGTATCTTTAGTGGTTACTTTCATACCTATATAGGTGAACATAACGCCACCTAGTATTAATCCACCAATAAATAATGAAATCATCATTTCTACAAGTGTAAAACCTTTTTGCTTCATGTTAGCTCCTAAGGTAAATGTAACTAGTTAATACAACTAAGCGGCGCTTTTTGTCAGCCGTTCCACACTTTATTGCGCCAGTAGCATCATTTGCATTAAACTCTTGTCGACCTTGCCACGAAACAATTACTTCTAAATTAAATGCCTTACCACCCGAGCCAGCAACTACTGTAGGTGCAATACATACGGTAGCACCATCTAAAGACCCCGTATTTTCTCGAGCTCTTATAGCCCTTTTCCACTGCTCAAGATCTAAGGCCGCAACTTGCGCTGCGCTACAAGTGTTTGTGAAGCACGCCTGCGAGGTTGTCGTAGCAGTTTCACTATCAAATGTTTGTGTGTACAGCCCGGCTATTTGAGGGGTATCGTTAGCACGGATACGCTGCACAATATCATTACCAAGTGCAACTGCAGCAGCACGCTGCATAGAATCAAAGCTTGCTTGCTTTGCTTTTGCTTGCAGGGCAACTGCGCCTAGAAGGCCAAAACTAAGAATAATAAATGCAATTAACACTTCAATTAGAGTGAAGCCTCTTTGCACTTTTGTTTGAGATGACTGCATAGTAGAACCAAATAAAAATTATCTGATTATAAGTTTATGCTATTTATTTGAGGAATCAATGAGGACTAAGACAAGCGGTTATATTTGTTGATAAACGGTTAATTAAATCGGCTCATTCAACAAAACAGTAGTAATTAAGCGTAAATGCATTTAAGTCAGAGGCAACTTAATTGCGAAATAAGTCTAAAGCGTATTTTTAACTAATTTAAGCTCGCGGCGGCTCACTGGCAATAACTCACTGCACCCTTGTAGCTCAATCATATGATTGCCATTCCCTTTTGAATGCAAGGCTATTACTTTTTGTTTATTCACTAAAGTATTGCGGTGAATTCGTAAAACATATGCGGGATATTGCAGCTCTAATTGCTTTAGGCTTTGCTCCAGTAAAGCTTCTCCACCCGAGAATATCATTTTGGTATACTTTTCTTCGGCACTAAAATACAAAACATCATTTATATCAACACTACGTAGAGTACCCGCTAACTGATAAGATACTTTTACATTTTGTTGTTTTTGAATATGTACTTTATTTAAACGGCCTACTTGCTTAAGTACCTTCTGCAGTGATTGCTCTGAAATAGGTTTAACTAAATAACCTGCAGCGCTTAATTGTAAAGCATCGAAGGCATGCTCAGGGTGGGCAGTTATAAAAACAATAGCAGGAGGTAGAGTTAGACTATTGAGCTCATTAGCAACTTGTAAACCATTCATACCAGGCATATCTACATCTAAAAAAATCAAATCAGGTGTTTGCTTTTTAGCAAGTACTAGAGCTTCCTTACCATTACTTGCCTCACCTTGTACAACTATGCTTTTATCATGTGCCAACAAACGGATTAAGCGAGATCTCGCAAGAGGTTCATCATCAACAATGAGTACATTCATACACTGCCCTCAATTAGCTTAGGGATAACGACCTTGACCCTAAACACATCATTTTTATTAGTAATTGTTAGCTGCGCTTTATTTTTATAATAAATATTTAATCGCTGGCGAATATTTTCAAGCGCCATTCCGTTATTAGGCCTAGTTTGAGCATTAGAAATTGTTATAGGGTTAGAAACAATCATGGTTATATAGCCGGTAGTGATATGTAGCTCTACTTTTATTTCTGCACCATGCTCACTTGTTTCAACGCCGTGGCATACCGCATTTTCAATTAATGGCTGCAGGGTTAAGCAAGGAATACTCAATGCGGGTAGTTCATTAGGTATTTGCCAATCAACTCTTAAGCGATTACCAAAACGCCACGTTTCAAGTGCGATATATTGCTTACTCAGCGTTATTTCATCTTCAAGAGATACATTCTTCCCCGAGTGCATTGCAGCCTGCGATAATGCGGCTAATGCTAAAATAGCCTGTTCTGCCGCATCGGCATCATGATGAGTAAGTTCTGCAGCAGTGTTTAAACTATTATATAAAAAATGAGGACGTATTCTAGCTTGTAGGGCATCAAGCTCAGCACGAGAAAGAGCTTTAGTTTGCTGCTCTTTTTCAAAATGAATTAATAAAAACTGGACGAATAAAGCCGCCAGTAAAGCCACTATAATGCAATTGCGAAGTGTGAAATAAATTAGGTTATTTGTATCATCTATATCAAAAGCAAAATGAGAAAATAAAATACTAAAAATACAGGTAGATAATAAAAAAAAGGCAAAAAATAGACTTAATTGAAAAGTTTGAGTACGTTTTTGTAAGAAAAATCTACAAAAGTATAAAGAAGAAGTACCGACTAAAACAATTAAATGCATAAACAAACTAATGATCCCAAGTCGTAGCCAAATATCTCCTTCTACATTAGGTGCAAAAGCTAAAACAATAGCAATAACTTGAGAAACAATAAGCGTGGCTAATACGCCTCGCTCATTAAAAAGAGCCGAAAAAAGCAAACCATCATTTTGAAGTGACTTGCTCATAACGACTCTCCTTTAATCTAAATGTTTAATATATTTAAATTAACGTAGCTCTACAGGAACAGCAAATACTATATTTTCTACTTCACCTGGGTTCTCAACAACCTGTGTGCCACCAAGCTCTTTTAATCGGCTTATTACTTGTTGTACAAGTACTTCTGGCGCAGATGCTCCCGCAGTTACGCCAACTGATTTAGAGCCTGAAACCCACTGCTCTTGTACATCAGTTGCGTCATCAATTAAATAAGCAACTGTGCCCATTTTATCTGCAAGTTCACGTAAGCGATTAGAGTTAGAGCTATTTTTAGCGCCAACAACTAATAGCACATCAACTTTATCAGCTAAGTCACGAACAGCGTCTTGACGATTTTGCGTTGCATAACAAATGTCATCTTTACGAGGTCCGTCAATTGATGGAAACTTATTGCGTAGTGCATCAATAACATCTGCTGTGTCATCAACTGAGAGTGTTGTTTGGCTGCAATAAAAAAGATTTTCAGCATTTTTTACATTAAGCGCAACAACATCATCAACGGTTTCAACAAGATAAATGCCACCGGCTGAGTTATCATATTGTCCCATTGTTCCCTCTACTTCAGGGTGGCCATGGTGTCCAATTAAAATACACTCAATACCTTTACGACTCGCACGTGTAACTTCCATATGTACTTTAGTTACAAGCGGACACGTTGCATCAAATACTTTTAAATCACGACGTTTTGCTTCACTGCGAACAGCTTGCGAAACACCATGTGCACTAAAAATAACAATGCTGTCGTCAGGTACTTGATCAAGCTCTTCAACAAATACCGCACCACGACTTTTTAATCCATCAACCACATAGCGGTTATGTACTACTTCGTGGCGCACATAAATTGGCTTTTCAAAAATATCTAGGGCGCGCTCAACAATACTAATAGCACGGTCAACACCAGCGCAAAAGCCGCGTGGATTAGCTAGTAATATTTCCATTAACCTTCCACCTCAATAATATCAACTTCAAACGTTAAACGTTGGCCAGATAAAGGGTGATTAAAATCAATCGTTACCGACTCACCTTGCACTTCGCGAACTAATCCAGGAAGCTCAGTACCGTCAGGTTGAGTAAACGCAATAATTGCACCTACTTTGGCTGGTGTTTCTGGGCCAAATTTACTACGGTCAACGTAGTAAATATTATCTGGATTTGGCTGACCAAACGCATCTTCAGGTTCTAATTCAAACGTTTTACTTTCGCCTGCAGTTAAACCTAATAAACACTTTTCGAAGTTTGCCGTTAAGCTGCCATCGCCCATTGTTAATTTAGCAGGTTTGTTGTGCACCTTGGTAGAATCAGCGGCAGAGCCATCTTCTAATTTAATAGAAAAATGGAAAATAACTTGCGAGTTTTCACCAATTACAGCTTGGCTCATGCTTTATGCTCCTTCGGACTCTCGCCGGTAAAGGCATCAAATAACAATAATGCTGCGCCAATACAAATAGCGCAATCAGCAATATTAAATACAGGAAAATGTGAGTCTTTATAAAATACGTGAATAAAGTCGATTACATAACCATACGCAATACGATCGTATAAATTACCAATAGCGCCTGCAAGTACCAGTGCATAAGCACCGCATAGTACTTTGTTTGTTGCAGGTAAGCGTTTTAGCCACCACACAAGTAAAGCACTAATAGCAATGGCAATCGCACTTAAAAACCAACGCTGCCAACCACCCGCTTCACTTAAAAAGCTATAAGCAGCACCATAGTTATGCACATAAGTAATACTAAAAACAGGGAGTAAGTTTATCGACTCTTGATAAGCCATAGTCCCTACAACAAGTGTTTTACTGGCAAAGTCTATTACTAATAGTAATAGACTCAACCAAAGCCACACTAAACCACTTTTTTGGGCTAGTTTGCTCACTAAGAATAACTCCTAAGCGAATTGACGCTTTTCGCCTTCGCCGTCAACATTACTTACACAACGACCACAAATTTCAGGATGAGCAGGGTTAACACCTACATCTTCACTGTAATGCCAACAACGCTCACATTTAGCAGCATCTGTTGCAGCAACACTAATGAATAAACCTTCAATTTCGGTAGCTTGTGTATCAGCTGGCTGACTATCAACTTCAGAAACATTTACGGCCGATGTTAATAATACAAAACGCAGTTCATCACCAAGCGCATTTAATTTAGCGGCAAGCTCTTTACCCGTAAATAAATTAACTGTTGCTTGAAGCGTTGCACCAATGACTTCTTCTTTACGTGCAGCTTCTAATAAACGGTTTACTTCGTCGCGTACTGTTAGAATTTCTAACCAGTCATCGTTACTAAATTGGCTATTTGTTGGCGCTTGTAAGCCATCATACCAAACAGATGTAAATACGTAGTTACTACGCTCACCCGGTAAAGCTTCCCAAATTTCTTGTGCGGTAAAGCTCATAATAGGTGCCATCCAGCGCGTCATTGCTTCTGCAATATGATAAAGCGCTGTTTGACAAGAACGACGTGCATGGCTGTCACTTTTAGCTGTGTACTGACGATCTTTAATGACGTCTAAATAGAACGAACCAAGCTCACCCGTACAGAAGTTCATTAGCTTTTGCGTTACTAATAGCATTTGGTAGCTATCGTATGCGGCTAAAATTTCGTCTTGCAACTGAGCAGCACGACCAACAATCCACTTATCAAGCTCAACCATATCATCAACAGCAACTTGATCAGTTTTTGGATCAAAACCATTTAGGTTAGCTAGTAAGTAACGGCTAGTGTTACGAATACGGCGGTAGCGATCGGCAGAGCGCTTAAATATTTCATCCGACACAGTCATTTCTGCCGTGTAATCGGTAGAGGCAACCCATAAACGTAGAATGTCGGCACCTAGTTTATTCATCACATTTTGTGGAGAAATAACATTGCCTAGCGACTTAGACATCTTGCGGCCGTTTTCATCAACGGTAAAACCATGAGTCAATACTTGGCGGTATGGCGCATGACCATTAATAGCCACTGATGTCATCATTGATGACATAAACCAACCACGGTGTTGATCAGAACCTTCAAGGTATAAATCAGCTGGACCAACTAGGTCTTCACGTGCGTCTACAACACATGCATGTGAAACACCTGAGTCAAACCATACATCAAGCGTATCTTGTACTTTCATGTATTGCTTGGCATCTTCTTCACCAAGTAATGTAGCAGGGTCTAAATCGTACCATGCCTGAATACCAGACTTTTCAACTAGCTGTGCAGCTTGCTCAATTAGCTCTTGAGTATTTGGATGAAGTGCACCGGTATCTTTATCTGCAAACAATGCAATTGGCACACCCCAAGTACGTTGGCGAGATATACACCAATCTGGGCGGCTTTCAACCATGTTCGAAATACGGCTTTCGCCCCACTCTGGCAACCACTGCGTGTTTTTAATTTCTTTTAAAGAATCTTCACGCAAGTTAGCCTGATCCATACTTACAAACCATTGTGGTGTAGCACGGAAAATAATCGGTGTTTTATGGCGCCAACAATGTGGGTAACTATGAGTTATAGCATGATGATGCATTAATGCACCGTGCTCTTTTAATACTTCAATTACGCTCGCATTTGCTTTAAATACATGCTGACCTGCAAAAAGTTCAGTATCTGGTAAATAAACGCCATTAGCGCCAACAGGGTTAGCTACTTCAAGGTTGTAATTTAAACCAGCCACGAAATCTTCTTGACCATGCCCTGGTGCTGTATGTACAACACCGGTACCTGAGTCAGTCGTTACGTGTTCTGCAACAATCACGGGTACATTAAAATCATAAAAAGGATGGGCTACTTGTAAGTTTTCAAGTGCAGCACCTTTTACATAACCTAATACGTGGAAGTGATTAAAACCAAAGCGGTCCATTGCATCTTTAACAAGCTCAGAGCCTAAAATTAGACGTTGTTGTACGCCTTCATCTTCAACCTGCACCAATGCATATTCTAAATCGGCATGCACAGCTACTGCGCGGTTTGCTGGAAGCGTCCACGGTGTTGTTGTCCAAATAACAGTACCAACACTGCCTTCACCTTTATGACCATCAGCCAAATCAAATGCACTAACAACAGCATCTTGATCAACAAATGTAAAACGTACATCAATCGCTGGTGATTGCTTGTCTTGATATTCAACTTCAGCCTCTGCTAATGCAGAACCACAATCTGTACACCAATGCACAGGCTTAGCACCTTTATGCAAATGACCTTTTTCAATAATACGACCAAGTACACGAATTGCATTCGCTTCAAAGTCAAAGTTCATTGTTAAGTAAGGCTTATCCCAATCTGCAAATACGCCTAAGCGTTTAAAATCAACTTTTTGACCTTCAACTTGTTTTTTAGCGTATGCACGGCATTTTTCACGAAACTCGCTCGCGGTTACTTTTACGCCCGGCTTGCCTACTTTTTTCTCAACCATTAACTCGATTGGTAAACCATGACAATCCCAACCTGGGACTAATGGTGAATCAAAGTCAGATAATGTTTTAGACTTAACAATAATGTCTTTTAATATTTTATTAACTGAGTGGCCTAAATGGATGTCGCCATTTGCATACGGAGGGCCGTCATGCAAAATAAAGGTCTTTTTACCTTTCTTAGCGCTGCGAATTTGACCGTACAGGTCGTCTTCATACCATGCTTTAAGCATTTTTGGTTCACGTTGTGCCAAATTGCCACGCATTGGAAACGGTGTTTCCGGTAAGTTCAAAGTATGTTTATAGTCGCTCATTTATCCTACATTCCGTCTCTATCGGCTACCTGATTTAAACCAAAACACTGCTTAGCGGCAGCAACATCAGTTGCTATTTGCGCCGTTAATTGTGTTAATGTCTCGAATTTTTTTTCATTGCGAAGTTTTTTTATTAACTCCACATGCATAAATTGTCCGTAAATATCCTGTGCAAAATCAAAAAGGTGAACTTCTAATAATGCACGAGTTCCATTAAATGTCGGCTTATTGCCTACATTTGCAACTCCAAAAATCTGTTTTCCTGCAATCGTTGCTTGCACTGCAAACACCCCGTTGACAGGACACACTTGGCGTTTTAGGGCAATATTTGCCGTTCTAAAACCGAGTTCACGTCCTCTTTTCCAGCCGTGTATAACACGCCCAGAAATAGCATAATCGTGACCAAGCATTGTTTTAGCACTTGCTAAGTCACCAGATGCCAAAGCATCTCGTATTAAAGTGCTGCTTACTCTAGCATTTAATTGACGAAAACTCGCGGTGCTTTTTACGTCCATGCCCGCTTGCTTGCCCATGCTAGCAAGTAAGTCAAAGTTACCTTGGCGCTGCTTTCCAAACTTAAAATCATCGCCAACAGTGAGAGCTTTAACACCTAACTTTTTAATCAAAATATCATTAACAAATTGCTCAGCATGCATGTTTGCAAATTGCTGATTAAAGCTAATGCAAATAACTCGCTCAATACCTAAATCACTAAGCAAACGTAGCTTATCTCGTAAGCGCGTTAGCCGTGCTGGGGCATTGTTTTTAGCAAAAAATTCTTGTGGCTGGGGTTCAAATAGCATTACAGTGCTAGACAAACTATGCGCTTTAGCATCAGTAAGTAAGCCTTTTAGTACTTCTGCGTGGCCTAAATGAACACCGTCAAAATTACCAATAGTTAACACACAACCAAAGTGGTGTGGGCGAATATTGTGTATACCTCTAATTAACTCCATGCCACCTAATGCCTTGTTTAGCGAGCTATTAATTACGACTAAAAATTAATTAAAGCCGCAGAGTTGCCGATTATAATCTTTTTTTTAGTTTGATTCAGTAATTGCTACACTTTTTATCGTATTTAGTCTAACGCCCATCAAAAATAGCATTGCAAAGTAACTAATACCTGCCAAAGCCACGAGTGCTATTAATAAGACTACCTGCTGTGTAAAAGCCCATGTAGCCCAGTAATAGTAACTGCTCACAAACCATGTAACAGCTCCCATAACCATACTTGCAACAACACATTTAAGTGTAAAGCGCATACTCATTGATGAAAACTGATACACATTTTCTTTTTTAAGCTGCCTATACAGCAAAAATGCATTACAACTAGCCGATAGCGAAGTAGCAAGTGCTAATCCTAAATAACCAATGAAAGGAGCCAGCATAATATTAAATACCATATTCAACACTAAGGTAATAATACCAATACGCACCGGCGTTTTTGTGTCTTGACGAGCATAAAAGCCAGGAGCAAGTACTTTAATCAGCATAAAGCTTACAAGCCCTACTGAATATGCGACTACGCCTAAACTTACTGCTTTAACATGATCAACACTGTCTTCTTTAAACGCACCGTGGTCGAACAATACGGTGATAATAAGCGGGCTGATGATCATTAGACCTATCATTGCTGGTAGGCCTAAAAATATAACAAAACGTACCCCCCAGTCGAGGGTATGCTGAAAGTCACTACTTTTTTTACTGCTATGTAACCTAGAGAGCGCCGGTAAAATAACTGTCGCAATACCAATACCAAATAAGCCCAGCGGAAATTCAATTAAACGGTCTGAATAATAAAGCCATGCAATCGAGCCTGTCATCAGTAATGAAGCAATCATGGTATCAAGCAACAAATTAATTTGGCTAATAGATACGCCAAACAAAGCAGGAAGCATAAGTTTACGTACTTTTTTTACGTTTTCGTCTTGCCATGCCCAGCGTGGACGCGCCAACATTTTTGCACGGTATAAAAATGGAAGTTGAAACAATAACTGCACAACGCCACCAATAAATACGCCAATTGCGAGAGAATAAGCCCCGACACTAAATTTATCATGTAAAAAAATTGCACACGTAATAATAGAAACATTGAGTAAAACAGGTGTAAATGCAGCAACAGCAAAACGGTTATACACGTTCATTACCGCACCACTAAGCGCAACTAAGCTTACAAAAAACAAATAAGGGAATGTAAATTTAAGTAATGAACTTGCAAGTTCAAACTTTTCGGCATTGGGTCCGCCCTGCCACCAATCTATAAACCAACCGGTGCCAAACAATGCTGCAATAACGGGTGAAGCAACAACACCTATAATAGTGACAATCAGTAAAATGGTTCCTAATGTGCCTGCTGCTTGTGCAACAAAAAGTCTGACCTTGTCGTCGCCTTGCTGTTCTTTAATTTCACTCAGCACGGGTACAAATGCTTGTGCGAAGGCACCTTCTGCAAATAAACGACGTAAAAAATTAGGAATACGGTTAGCAAATAAAAAAACATCAGCCGCCGCACTTGCGCCTAATAAATTGGCAACAACAGCATCTCGAACGAGCCCTAAAATACGCGATATCATAGTCATACAACTAACAATCATACCGGAGCGAAATAAACCTTTTGACACCTTAAACCTACTCAAAAATCCTCAAGATAGGCGATTATGCCACAGTCTTTTTTATAAATCGCTTTAAAGCACTAGGCTGGGGGTCTGTGCTTTGTTACAATGTCGGTATTAACTGCTAAAGCGGCAAATTGATGCTCGTTATATGGTGCAGTTTTTCTTGGATTGTTAAATTTAAATTGACATCCATGATAGAAACAGGCATATTCCACGGCCTTTAATTTAAGCTTTATTTTAAGATTGTTAGGAGCAAACCTTGGCTAACATCAAGTCTGCAAAAAAACGCGCTATCACAAGCGAAAAAAACCGTCAGCACAACGCAAGCCGTCGTTCAATGATGCGCACTTACTTCAAAAAAGTAATTGTTGCTATTGAAGCGGGCGATAAAGAAGCTGCACAGCAAGCTTTTTCTGTTGCTACACCTATCCTAGACCGTTACGCAACTAAGGGTCTAATTCACAAAAACAAAGCAGCTCGTCATAAGAGCCGTATAGCAGCTAAGATTAAAGCTCTATAATTTGTTTTTGATAGAATATAAAAAACCGGCTTTTGCCGGTTTTTTTTTGTTTAAATTTTAAATGTACTTACTTTATTAGACATTTTCTAAATCTGGATAAAACTTCTTAAGCATTGCCGCTATTTTTTTAGGTGTAAATGGCTTTACTACAAACCCTTTAGCGCCTTTATCAATTGCATCCTTAACATTCTCAATACCTGAATGTGCAGATACCATAACCACATTTGTCTCTGGGCTTAATTCATTGATTTGTGCAATCAAATCTTTACCATCACCGTCTGGCAATTCAATGTCTAAAAAAATGATATTATAATTTGCAGCTTGGCACTCACTAATACATTGTGAGGCAGTAGATGCTTCCTTTACGTTATCTATCCCTAAGTGCATGAGCGTTTGGCTCAAAAAACTACGCACTGTGCTAACGTCATCTACAATTAAAATTGATAGCTGCGTATTCATCTTTATTCCTCGTAGGCTATAAGCTAACTTTAAGTTATCATAATAATTAGCTTAGTATATAAATTTACTCATTTAATTATAGAGACCTACGGAAAAAAGGCCAGATTTGCTTTATGTCTAAAACCCCAAATAAACAATCGTTGCTAGGTAAAGCACCGGCAAGAAAAAAAACAGCGCAAAAAAGAAAACCTCAGCGTTCTACTCAGCGCCCTTCACCTGGCGAGTTAAATTCCAGTGCAAAGAATGATATAAGCCAAAAAACAACGCAAAAAAAAGGACTGTTTATATCACTCGCTGTCGTTGCTGTAATAATTTTAGCTTTTCCAAAACCTACCTTACTCACCTATAAAAAATTAGGGATGGTAAGTGAGAGTGTTTACTGGCCCGGATTCTTTGGCAAGGGGGCTACTTTAATTGATTCAAACCTACACCCCACCTATGATTCTAGCCGTGAGTCCCTTTATTTATGCAGTGACTTACAAAAACCGCAGAGCTGCCAAAAGTATCAAGTAATTGCTGATAATGGTTTATTTTCAGCAATCGGTAGCTACTTTTAGCATTAAAAAAACTAATCTGAAAATTTAAAATTACTTGGTTGAAAGGTGCGCAAAAGATCAACATAATGGCGCTCCTTTTTTCAACAACTGAACTATTGAAACGACCATGCTAAACGAGCTAGATTGGCTTTTAAATACTACACTACTTGCACTAGGTTTAGGTGCATTCTTTATTAACCAGATAACACTGCTGCGCGTTGCCGCCATTAGTGCGTGTGGTTTATTATTCTTATCATTTAGCTTAGATCTTATGTCGTCGAGTGTTATTTCAAATATGAGTTTAGTGTTGATCAATACTTTTTACTTGTTTAAAGTTTATACATTTGGGCAATTTAATGTAACCCAAAGTTAACAACTTTTCCCTAGAATATTTAATAGCCCAGCATTACTGGGCTTTTTTTTGTTAAGAATTTAAAAATATTAAAAAGCACTTTCAATCAAGATGAAAATTAGAGCTTCAGGGGCACACAAGCACTACTGTGAAAATAATGCTTGTATACTGCTAAAAAGAGTCACGAGAAGAAACACGAAAAAAGAGGAATACATAGTAAGTAGGTTAGTCCGCTATTGTTAACTCGCTTTGGGTTTGTATTTTAGAAGGAGTATCCTCGGCATTAGCCTGATTAAACCAAGCTGAAACACCAAGTATAATAATTGAAATAATAACTAGGCTTAATTTAACGCCACTTTGACTCGATTTCATAACACCCTCTTTGTATTTTTTATTAGTGAGAATACCTTTTACACTAATGAAAATTACAAATGTTAACAAGCTGTTTTTTAAACTAATTAGCTATCAGCTAATAACCTTTAGTTCTATCTATTGGATTATTAAGTACTAACCCCTTATTCAAGCATTCAATATTATCGGCTATTTGCTCTATAACACTATTTAAATCAGAAATCGCCGCGCAATGTGGTGTAAGCGTTATTTTGGGGTTTCCCCAGTAAGGGTGATTCGACGCTAAAGGTTCTTGATCAAATACGTCGAGTGTAGCTGCGCGTAAGCTATCGTTATTTAATGCACTTAGTAAGTCTTGCTGAACAACATGAGCACCGCGTGCCACATTAATAACAACAGCATGTTTAGGTAGCTTTGCGAGCATTGAGTGATTAATAATGCCTGTCGTTGCTTGCGTAAGGGGTAATAGACATACAAGGTAGTCAACATCAGAAAGCATACTATTGAGGCCTTCCTCGCCATAAAAAATTTCGACATTAGTCGCGTTTTTATTACTTTGCGCCCAGGCACTTACCTTAAAGCCATTATTTATAAGCTTTTGCGCGCATGCTTTACCTAATTCACCAAACCCAAGTATGCCGACATGTTTATTACTATGCGCCCGCTTTGGCTTCCATGTTTGCTGTGTTTGTTTAATGTAATACTCTTTTAAACGTAACTTTTGAGCTAACACATGTGTCAGTACATATTCCGCCATATCTTCAGCTAGTTGCATGTCAACAATACGTACTACTTCAACACTTTCGTCGAGTAATGTTAAATCGATACTGTCTACGCCAGCACCAAATGACGACACAGCCTTTAAGTTAGGTAGCTGTGGCCACATAGATTCTGGCGCTTTCCACGCAAGTACAAAATCCACATCATGTGCGTTTTTGCAATCAGGCCATTGCTCTATCAGCGTATTTGGTAATCGCTCTTGTAACTTCGTTATTAGTTTTGTGTTGTCACGCCCAGTTATAGCAACCAATACCGACATAAATTCTCCTAACAATACACAGTTTATAAGTTAGCACTTTAAAAAGTCACACTACTGCAAAGTAACTGTCACACCCTTTTTTTAATCTTACATGTATGGCGAATAGCCCAAACGGAATATGAGGTTAATATGATAAGTGTTGATAAAGTAATTGCTGCAAACTTACCACAACTAGAGAACTCTCCAAAAGTAAAAGGTTTAGTAAAAAAAGGCCTAGGCTACTTATTACATGAACAAGAGTTTGTTGCTTTTGGTGATGCCTACCCTCACCTACAAGGATTAGAATTTGTTGAACAAGTGCTCGATGAACTCAATTTTGATACGCGCTATAAACCTAAGCAGATAGAACATATTCCTAATGAGGGTAAACTTGTTATCGTTGCTAACCACCCTATTGGTTCATTAGATGCTTTAGCACTGATTAAAGTACTTTCAACTGTAAGACAGGATTTAAAAGTAGTGGCAAACCGCATGTTGATGTCGGTTACTCCAATGCACTCACTTTTACTCCCCGTAGATAACTTATCAGGCATGAGTAAGAAACAAGAGCTTAGTAATATACAAAACCATTTAAAGGATGAAGGCGCATTACTTATATTTCCGGCAGGAGAAGTATCGCGATTAGGGCCAACAGGTATTAAAGACTGCAAATGGAATAGTGGCTTTTTACGTATGGCAAAAAAAGCTAACTGCCCTATTTTACCTATTTATATTAAAGCCAAAAACAGTCCACTTTTTTATGGCACATCAATGATTTATAAACCTTTAGCAAGTTTACTATTAGTGGCCGAAATGTTTAAGCAGCGCCAAAAATCTTTAGAGTTTGAGATTGGCGCCTCTATCCCTCCTGAATCTTACTTAATAGAAAATCTTAAAGATAAAGAAGTTGTAAACCTCATCCGTAAACAGCTTTATAGGCTTACAACAAAAAAAGCACTGCCGCTAAAAACACAAACACCTATCGCTGTTCCCGAGTGCAGAAAAGAGCTAAAAAGAGCAATTGAGCAATGCCAACTACTTGGTAAAACGCAAGACGGTATGCATATTCATCTATACCAATATACTGGTAGCTCACCTATTTTTAGAGAGTTAGGGCGCCTGAGAGAAATAGCATTTAGAGCAGTCGGTGAAGGTAGTGGTAAGCGTCGTGATATAGATAAATACGATATGGATTACCAACACCTTGTACTGTGGGACCCAATGCAGCTAGAGCTGGTAGGTGCTTATCGATTAGCCTGTGCACAACAGATAATACAAAAATATGGCCGCGAAGGTTTGTATACTGATAGCTTATTTTCTTATACCGACGCTATGACGCCCTATCTAAAACAAGGAATTGAGCTTGGTAGAAGCTTTGTACAGCCTAAATATTGGGGACGTAAGAGCCTCGACTATTTGTGGTATGGCATTGGCGCTTTTATAAAAAGCTATCCACAGTACAGATACTTGTTTGGTGCTGTAAGTGTATCAAATGCTCTACCCGAGCAAGCAAAAGCCATGCTCGTTTATTACTATCAGCATTACTATAAAAGTGGTATTGAATTAGCTACGCCTAATAATGAATTTAAATTAACTGAGCAACAGCTAACCCAGTGCAATACTCTTTTTTGCGGCAATGACGTAAAAGAAGATTTTGTAGAGTTAAAGCATGTGTTAGCTAATATGGGGGCTCAAGTCCCTACTTTATTTAAACAATACACTGAACTTTGTAAACCAGGTGGCGTGCAATTTTTAAGCTTTAGTATTGATCCCGATTTTAATAATTGTATTGATGGATTGGTATTGGTCGATCTTAAAAATGTAAAAGAAAACAAAGCCAAACGTTATTTAGAATAACCAATAATAAGAGAGTGCTTTATATTTATAAAGTACTCGATTTATATTTAATTATTTATAAATATCTGCTCTAGTAAAGTTGTATAAATAGCTTCAATTTTAAGTAAATCACTAATAGATACGTGTTCATTAGCTTGATGAATCGTATTGTTTCGCACACCACATTCAATAACTTGAGTATGGGGGCTGGCAAAAAATCGTCCATCTGATGTCCCTCCATTTGTACTTAGTAATGGGTAACTTGAAGTGTTTTTGTAAATAGCCTGCTCAATATGAGTAAGTAAACTCCAACCCGTATTATGGCTTGTATAATAAGGCTCGCATGGGCGTTCCCACTCAATTGTAAAATGCTCAGCAAACTTGTTTAGGGTATTCATTAATTGCGTTTTAACTGCTGCACTACTGTAACCGTGGCTATAACGTACATTAAATGTAATCTCACAATGACTTGGCACTAAATTATCGACCACATTATTTATGTTAATTCCAGTCACTTGTAGTGTGGTTTTTGAGCTAGCCACATCGAGTAACCAGATCTGATCACTCAAGCTATTTACTATTTTTGCAGCAATATGAGCAGCATTGAGTGTGTTTTGAGGATAAGCTACATGACCTGCCTTACCAGTAACTAAAATCCGAGCTGAAAGCGCACCACGACGGCCATTCTTAACCGTATCGCCAACTTGTGCCACACTTGATGGCTCCCCGACAATACAGCCATCTAATACAACACCTTGCTTGGCAAGCTTATTAACTATTTCTTGAGAACCAAATTCAGCCTCTCCCTCTTCATCTGACGTGATAAGCCAGTAAAGTGTCCCTGCTTTAGCGGATTTACTATTAATTAACTTTTTTGTGGCGCTAAGCATGGCGGCAACACCCCCTTTCATATCGGCCGCCCCTCTACCGTATATTGCATTATTGCGCACTCGCCCTTCAAAAGGAGGACTTAACCAACCGCTACTTGTTGCTGGTACTACATCAATGTGCCCTGAAAAAGCAACACATGGGCCATCTTTGAATTTTATGCAGGCAATTAAATTGGTTACACCATTTATAGTAAATTGCTCGCAACTTAAACCTAAATCCACCAATTTATCTGCAAGCCAATCAATTGCACCCGCTTGGTTAGGGGTTACTGATTCAAAGCGAATTAGTGTTTGTAAGTGCTCTACAACTTCTTTTTGAATATCCGTTGTTTTTGATTTTTTTTCGAATGCTTCTAAAAACATGTTAAACACACTTTATTATTTAATGTGCCTTTATTAAAACGTGAGTTTATGACTAAGCGATGTCAGCCTTAGTACATTCATATGACTGTTGATGAAATAAATATGTCAATCTTTTCAAAAGCAGAACGACGCTAAATTTAATCTAAATCAATAAAGCACTCCACAAGGTTAAAATGTTTTTTAAACTTTGATCTAGAACAGGTTTTCATTTTTATTGCTCGGTAATAATAGCGCCAATCAAACAGTAGTTCTTGGAGAACAACATGAAAACTCAAATTAGCATCGCATTATTAACCTCTTTATTAGCACTATCTCCAGCTGCACACGCTAACTTTAGCGTAAATGTTGGCGCTATTAACGTAAACCCTGATAATAGTAGCTCAGCAATTAATGAAGCATCTACGCTGGGCCTTAAAGGTGATTCAGATACTCAACTAGGTATCACTGTAGATTATGCATTTAACGATCAATGGGTGTTAGAACTAATAGCAGCAACACCTTTTTCACACGATGTGAATGGCGCAGGCGGCTTAGCAGGCAACAAAATTGCAGATATAAAACAGCTTCCTCCTTCTTTAGTTGCGCAATACCACTTTTTAGACACAAGTTATGCGCTAAGACCTTTTATAGGCGTAGGCATAAACTACACTGCATTTTTTGATGAGCAACCTTCTCAAGCACTTAAAGCGACGCTAGGAACAGACGATGTAGAAGTAAAATTAGATGATTCGTTTGGCTTTATGGCTCAGGTAGGTGCTAACTATAAAATTGATGCAAACTGGGGTCTACACGCCATGGTATCAATTATGGATATTGATACCGATGCCACTGTTTATGCTAATGGTGCAAAAGCACTTACATCAACTGTTGAGCTTGACCCCGTTGTTGCTATGTTCGGTGTTAGATACAGCTTTTAAAGCATATATAAAGTAGTACGTAGTTACCCAATTACAATGTGTGTTAAAAGGCCGAAAGGCCTTTTTTTCATTTGTAGAGATTAGGGCAGGTTACTTAACTTTTTCTGCTCTAGCATTTCTTTCCAGTGCATAACTTCACTTGGCAATATAGGTGTTTGGCCATCAAAACCAGCCACTTCAAGCATTTCTTCAATACTTATAATACCTTTTTTACTTTTAAATACACCGCGTACATAAGCAATAGCATGTAAGCCTCGTTCTGAGTGAAACTTTTGCTCAATATAAAAGTATTTATGATCCCATCCAACTAACTTAGTACTTATTGTATATCGCTGCATAGGCTTAATATCACGAATATAAGTAATAGCAGTTGCGTTAACAATCGGAAACCAGCGACGCTTCATTATTTGTTTAAGCAAGCCAACGCGCTCAGTCATCCAAGTTCGAGATAAATCCATCATCGCGAGGTAACGTGAGTTTGTTAAATGTAAATTAATGTCACAATCAGTAGGTAGAGCTTTGTAATCAATATCTACCGTATCAAGTAAATTTTGATATTGCTTGTTACGTTTAATTTTAAAAAACAATAATAAAAGTCGAATATATAGGTTCACAAAAAAGGTCTTACCAGTTAAATTTATTCGAGTGTAGCATAGCCCCTTACGAAGACGAATATTCTACTTTAATCTTAAATCACTATTACAATAAAAAGATAACTCATGAAGTCAAAACTAAAAATTATTACTGCGCTAACTCTATTAGTGCCTAGTTATAATGCTTTTGCCGATTTTTCATTACCGGGTAAAGGCTCTGTTACTTACCCTACTGGTGTAGTTAAAGAATTTAAATTTGGTTTTGAATGGCAGCAAAAAGCTGAAAAATTCACTATTGGCTCTAAAAGTTACAATATGGAGCAGATCCCTAGCTCTTACTCGGTAGCTATAACGCTTTCAAAAGATGACAGCCAAATATGGGTGCAAGAATTTAATAATGGATTTATTGAAGAGTTTGAATGGCAAATTGGCGGACATAAGATCACTTTAAAAAAGCAGCAATTTAGCGACCCCGTAAAAGGCGATTATGTTATTGAACTTAATGGCCGTAGCTATTTTTTCACTCGTAATAACGCCAGCATTGTAATGAACTTTAACGAAGAAGGTATCGAGACGATTGCAATTGACGGGGTAACAAAAAATATGGGCACTAAAAATTAGTCCCCATATTTTAATTTATTTAGGCCAATTACACTTTTACTGTTTTTCGGTTAATACCGTAATCACGTAACTTATTAGCTACCGCGGTGTGACTTAGGCCCAATCGCTTAGCTAACTGACGTGAGCTTGGATAAGCTGGGTAGAGTTTGCGAAGTAAAGTCGCTTCAAAACGTTTAACAGCTTGATCTAGTGAGCCTTCAAAATCAGACTCTAAATACCCTAAATCATGGGTAAAAGTTGGTAACTGTAAATGCTCTACGCGAAGCTCGCTATCATCTAGTAACGACACTGCGCGGTAAATTGCATTTTCCAGCTGACGAACATTTCCTGGCCACGGATACTCTTGTAAAAAGCTCAAACACTCTTGTGATAAAACAGGAATTGCATGACCATTTTGTTGCGCATATTTTTGAATAAAATGCTCTGCAAGTGGTCCTACATCTGCTTTTCTATCTCTTAGTGGCGCTATTTCTAAAGTAAGCACGTTTATACGGTAATATAAGTCTTCTCTAAAAACCCCTTCTTGTACCATTGCAGGTAAGTCTTTTTGAGTAGCGGCAACAATACGTACATTTACTTTAACTTCGTTCTCATCGCCTACTTTTCTAAACGTACCATCTTGTAAAAAACGCAGTAACTTAGTTTGTAGTTGAGTCGACATTTCGCCAACTTCATCTAAAAATACAGTTCCACCATCGGCTTGCTCTAATACACCGCGCTTTGGCGCTGCATTTTCTTCGTACCCGGCATAACCAAATAACTCAGACTCAGCAACATCATCAGGAAGTGAAGCACACGACAGTGCAATAAAAGGTTTAACAGAACGATTAGATGCGTAATGGCACGCTCTAGCTAATAACTCTTTACCTGTTCCTGTTTCACCAGTAATCAAAATAGGGGCTTCTAGTTGCGCCATTTTGCGTGCTTCGCGCACAACTCGGCGCATTGCCGTACTAAAGTTATGAATAGTAGCGAAGCTTTCTTGCCCGTAACGTCTAAATGCACTGACTTGCTGCCCTAACCGACTTTGCGATTTAATGTTAATAACCGCACCAGCAAGCACATCACCTTCACTACCTTGAGGCACTGCAATTGGCAAAATGTCTGCAATAAAATCCTCACCAGCAACTTCAACGCGAGTAGTTTGTCCGAGTACTTCTTTACCTTCTAACCAGCGTGTAAAGTTAAAGCCTTTAAGCAGGTTATTAATATTTGCACCAATCACGTCTTTTTCAATTAGCTGTAAGTCTTTACATGCTGCATCGTTACATAAACGCACCCAGCCTTTAGCATCAATAGAGATAACCCCATCAGGCAATGCACGTAGTAAAGTATTTAATTCGTTGTGTTCACGCTCAGATGGTAAAAATGCAGTGGTACGCACATCATGTACGCCGTCGATTAAACGTATCGATGGCATAATTTTTTGGAATTGTTCAAATTCAATTTCGGGAAAACTAACGTACATACGACAATTTACAGAATCGACTTCAATTCCTTTCAAATCAACGCTGTAGTTAACTAATATATTAAGGATTTCTTGAGCAATACCAATTCGATCAGCACAGTGAATATCTAGACGCATACATCCTCAAAGAAGGAAAAACTATATTAGCCGAATAATACGCTAAGTCGCTTTGAGAAGGTAGTTTATTGTAAACATTTTTGGACAAAATAGCTTTTAGAGCCAAAGGGTGGGATGTAATTAAACGAAGAAAAACAGCACTGATATCTATATTTAACTATACCAGTGCTGTTTATTAAATCTTATTATGAGACTACTTACCTTGTGGGTAAGCTGACCAATCACCACCATCTAATTGTATGAATGGTCTTTGGTTAACATACATCATTATTGTGCCTTCATTTTCAGCAACTTTAGGTGCTTTAGGTAGGTTTTCAAGTAAATTAGCAACACTATTATTCCCACCAAACACATCAGTTTGCAGCGTCTTACTTACCAGCTCTGAAAGCGCAAAGTAACTTGTTGAATCATCAACCACAATTTGCGAGTAGTTTTGTACGTCTGGGCCTATAAATTTAATCGCTACAGGTACAGACACAATCGCAGGACTAGGGATTTCGCGTAACCCTGCAAATTGTACTTTATCACCTTTTAAGTTAGCGCCGTGTTCAGGCACTATCATTAACATAACGTTGCGACCACGCTTTTCTAATTTTTTTACAAATTGGTTAATATCAGCAAACAAGTTTTTATGTCTGATTGGGTATGTCTCTTTACTATTCACCCTTGGTTGATTCTCTAGCTGATTACCGTCATGTAAACTTGTGGTGTTGTAGTACATCGCACACGGCTTACAATCATCAGCTTGCTCTAACCAACCATCCAGCACAGCTTCATCTGAGTAAATAGGGCTATTATCAAAACCTCGAAGCGCCACTGGCATTGAATCGATATTAAATGGCGTGCTATCTAGGCCACCGTACTTATTTATTAAACCTTTAAACTCATCAAAATGTCCGTCGTGATTCATCACAACATTATTTTGATAACCTAGTTTTTCTAGGTTTTTAAACAAGTAACATTGTTCAGGTGCCTCTTTAAATAATGCCGTTTGACTAGTTTGGCCACAACTAGCGCGCAGTAGCCTTACCGCAGCTGGTCCGCTGTATGATGTAGCCGAGTTAAAGTCTGAAAACACCACATCAAAGTCTTTATACATATCAGTAACACTTACACCAATAGCATTTAAATCAGCAACAGCCATTGAGCATATGTTCAAAATAATTACATCAAACAGTTCACCATTTACTTGGCTTGGAAAGTGACTCATTAATAAGCTTTGTTGTTGATAAAAATCAGCTAATTTTTGATCAGGAGATTGTGCTGCCTGAGTGATCACTTGTGTTTGAGGATTACTTTGACTCTGTGTAACCGGCTCAGGGTTAGCCACATTATTAACGAATTGTGATTGAGAGTTACCCCCTTGCCATCCTACAACTAACAGCCCGACGATAGTGACTGTTGTAAAGCGTATCCATTGCGATGTATACCAAAAACACACACTAATTACGAACAAAGCCAATAACATATCAATGTTAATAACACGGGTTAATAACTCAATAAAATAACCAAAACTAAAATCTTGAACGTTACCCGCTTGTTTAGTCAACCTGTTTATTGGTGGCAACCATGAGTCTTGGTAAAGTAATACCACAGCAAACACAGCACCTACTATATGTTTTGCCTTCTCTATTAATGGCTGTTTAAATTTAATCGCAAGCAACGCAGCAAAAGCCGCATTAGTTAATACGTTAAAATCAATTGCACCATAATAAAACAGAGCAAACTTAACTAAAAAATAAAGGTTCCAAACCCCTAAACCTGATAATTTCACTTCTTATCCTTTTTTACTGTATTTGGTGTATAAGGCTCTAGTACTTCATGTTTAAAAGTAAGCTTATAATAATATTTTGTTATTTGAGATAAAATGTATTTGCCTAGCATACAAAGCACCGCGCCAAGCACCATTGCAAGAAACACGGTAATTAAAAGCTGATTCATACTCATAAGTTATCTCTTAATTTCATTATAAAAGGCTTAGCATCTGGGCGGCTTTTGCTAGAAAATTCAGGTGTGTTAATATTTTCAGTAACGCTGTTTGCTATATCAGGTGCAAATTTATAGCTATCATTCTCGGCAAGTTTTTGCGAGAAATCTACAACACTCTTACCTTTATAAAAACGCCTTAATTGTTTACATTCTTGTTGAATGTAAAAGTGATCAGAAATTACATTTTGCTGTACAAAAAAATCGCTTGTTTTTAATTTAAACAAATGCTTAATTGCATTATCAACGTCATTCTCTCTACAAGCATGCAGATATAAATAAACTGTATTATCTGCAATACTAAATACATCACCTTCGCGCTTAATATGAAATAAATGCAAAGGGTGAATAGGGTCTATTCTTGGCAGTAGTTCAAGCTTCACTAGCACACCACTCACACCTAGATTAACGGCTGAGTCACTATGAATTTCTACTTGTTTTGTAAACTCAATGAAAGGTAAATACCCCTTTGAAAAGGTATTTTCAGTGTATTTTAACACATCTTCAACAGAGGGAGGTAAAGGTCTTGAAAACTGAAAACCTTGAATAGATTGAACTTGTGAGAGCAACCGAGAAGGCTCTGAAAAACTATATAAAATAAGGTTTACACCCAAGGTTAAAAATAAGCATTCATCTTGATGACGAATTACACCGTCTACATTTTGAATAACAAGTTTTAACCAGCGTCCACAGTTTTTTCTAAGCTCAAAACACTGCTTACCTAATAACGCTAAATCGGTATAACGCGTTACTGCAAAAATTAATGTAGCTGCCTCTACCTTTGGGCCTTTATTAAATAAGTCATTATTATCTTTCACACTTTTATAGTGCATCGGTAGTTTAGTACCTTCGGGCACCGCACCTTGCACTAGCCATACATCATCTTCATCAGAAAAATCTGAACTTTTAGCCGTTTTACTCTCGCTTATTATTCCCTTTTGAACAACAAACTGGTTTTTACTTAGCAATAACTGATAATGTTCACCAGCGATAACACCGGTACTATGACGCCAGTAGTCATATTCAAGTACTCGCACCGCAGCATCGTTATCAACAAAAACTAGTCCATCAAATACATTGTTTAATCGTCTAACTAAAAAACGATAATTAGCAATATCAGGTCCAGATATTAAGAGTAATAATGTAGCACCCGTCTTTTGAGTGAAATCTCTATACTCTTTCATCATCAGCTCTAAGCTTTTTTCGCTAGCACTGTTTAGCTGTGTTGTACTAAAGTGAACAAAAACAAGTGCCGTGTTTAGACGTTTATAAGCACTGATTTCTTTTATAATAGCTGAATTAATTTTCTCAATTGAATAATGCTGTGTTTGTGGGGCCAACGAAAAAGGGTGAACTCGATTATGTTTATAAGCATAGTTTAACGGTGCAGAAAAAGAAGAATCAAAAAATGACTCAATCTCTTGGGAAACTATATATATATCATTAGCCAAGCTTTGGTTAATTGAATGTAACGCCAATTCGATTGAAAAATTGTCTAAAGGGGCTAAAACAGCGTAACTTGAAGCCCATTTTAACTCTTTTGCAGCAGGCTCTAATCCCGTTATGTTAAAGTTATGCATTTAAAACGCCCTATAAAAAATACTTTTTTACTAGTTTTAACCGTTATTCTATATATAATAGCCAAATATTGTCCACATTTAATCAAAATAATTAACGTAACTGTTAAGGTAAAGATGAACAACTTAACATCTAAAAACTCACAAACGTTAACATCAAGCGACATAGAAAACCTTGCACTGCGTTTTGGTGGTAAAAGTGATGACTACATAGAAATTGTAAACAAGCAGCAAAATAATAATACAATTAATAAGTACGCATTACTTAAAGAAATAAACAACGAACTAAACATGTAAGCTAGTTCAATTAACAATAGGTAAAACATCAGTTGCAAAGAGTTTTCATTAAAGGTGTCAAAGGCGGTTTAGGCAGTACCTCTGTGGTTGCAAACCTAGCGTGCGTACTAAAAAAATCTGACGTTGATGTTATTGCAATCGATCTAGATGCAAAAAGTGACTTAGGTTTACATTTTGGTTTGCCATGGAAATACACCAAAGGCTGGAGTAATGAAGCAAGCTTTGAAGATGCAATTGCGCATTTTCACCAAGATAACGATGGCATTGTATTTTTACCATTTGGTGATAGTGATGACACGAGCACCAATAGCATCACTAAAATGGTCGATAAATGCAAAAACCTAAATTATAGTGACGAAGCTTGGGTGCTTTTTGACTGCCCTTCACATATTAATATTTCTCATTATCCGTTAGAAAAAAAAGATATTGTTATTGAACTGGTAAATTGTGATGCTATTTGTCACAGCTTAATTTATAGGCGCCTACAAACACTCAAAAATTCAGATACCGACTGGAAGCATTACTTTTTAGTTAACCGATATAACTCTGCATCTACGCTAGAATTTGACTTGTTTTCTCTATGGCAATCAACGCTTCCGCTTATGGCTCCTTTTTTTATTAACAGTGACGAAGTTATTAAAGAGTCAACCGCATACAGAAATGTAGCGCTTAACTGCGCGCCATATAGTGTCGCAAATGATGACTTTGAAACGCTAGCTGGTTGGCTAGTTAGTAAAGTAGCCTTATAAAATGAGTATTACATTATTTTATCAGCGCCCTATCCACTGTACTTTATACTTGCTGCTGAGCATTTTATTTACTGATAAGTTAGTTCGGTACATATTATTTAAGTTTCACAGCTACTTTAATCAACATAAAGTAAATGTAATTGAAGCTTTCTTAATGCCTTTTATTACACTTTTAAGCTCGCTATTTATAAACATTAAACAGCATAAAATCAGCTTTGAGTTTACCCTTTATGACTACTACCCTCATTTAAGGTTGCCTTATCGAACCTATATTTACTCAAATATATTACGCTTTGTTATCCAAAGTATTTTTTTAGTATTTTTTAAAAACCAGCTTAAACCGAGTTCTGTAAAAGAAGATGCGGTTAATTATTTTTATGATGGCGTTAGTTACCTTTTAAGGCAATTACGTTGGTTTGATTTAAAGTTAGGTAAACTATTAAAGCGCCTACTATCAAAAAACAAAAAAGGTCCTAAAAAGAGTGCTTTTAAAGCGATGGCTGATGCACGTGTATGGCAAAATAAATTAGTTAAATACGTCATCCTCGCGTTTATTTTATTTTTATTAGCAATATTCATTACAATTCCTTTTAGCTTGGAAGCTCAAGCCGTTTTTATAAGTTTTATTTTATTAGTTGCGTATGCACTTAAGCGAGTAAAAGGCCAAATGGCAACCATTGTCATGATCACCTTGTCAGTAACTACGTCTTCTCGTTATTTATGGTGGCGTTACACTGAAACTTTAAACTGGGATGACCCGCTTGCACTTGCGCTAGGTGGGGGCTTATTACTTGCTGAAACGTATGCCTGGCTTGTGCTTATTTTAGGTTTTTTTCAAACAATTAATCCACTTGAACGAAAACCAGTTCCTTTGCCTAAAGACACTGACTTGTGGCCAACAGTTGATGTATATATTCCAACTTATAACGAGCCGTTAAGCGTTGTAAGGCCCACTACGCTCGCGGCTTTAAGTATCGATTGGCCAGCCGATAAACTAAATGTTTACATATTAGATGATGGTAAGCGCTCAGAGTTTAAAGATTTTGCAGCCGAAATTGGAGTGGGTTATTTAGCGCGTTCGGATAACAATCATGCTAAAGCCGGTAATATGAATAGCGCTATGCGCTATACCGATGGCGAATATATCGCAATTTTTGACTGTGACCACGTTCCTGCTCGCTCATTTTTACAAATGACAATGGGGCAGTTTTTAAAAGACAGTAAAGTGTGTTTAGTGCAAACACCGCATCACTTTTTCTCAGCCGATCCATTTGAGCGAAACCTTAATAACCACAGCCAAATTCCTAACGAAAATATGTTGTTTTATGGATTGATTCAAGATGGTAACGACATGTGGGATGCAACCTTCTTTTGTGGTTCTTGCGCCGTATTAAAACGAGAAGCGCTTGATAATATTGGTGGTTTTGCATTTGAAACAGTAACTGAGGATGCTCACACGGCCCTTCGTATGCAGCGCGCAGGTTATAAAACTGCATATATAAACATTCCACAAGCCGCAGGCCTTGCAACCGACAGCTTGTCAGCGCATATAGGCCAACGTATTCGCTGGGCGCGTGGTATGGCGCAAATATTTAGGCTTGATAACCCATTGATGGGTAAAGGTTTAAGCATCCCTCAACGATTATGCTATATAAACGCAATGTTGCATTTCCTTTCGGGTATTCCTCGTATTGTATTTTTAACAGCTCCTTTGGCGCTAATATATTTTAATGCCTACATAATTTATGCTCCTTTTATTGCTATTTTTATCTATGTGGTACCGACACTAATTCAAATAAAAGCGACTAACTCACGTATTCAAGGTAAATACCGTTATTCCTTCTGGGGTGAAGTGTATGAGTCAGTACTTGCTTGGTACATACTAAAACCAACTACCGTTGCTTTATTTAATCCTAATAAAGGTAAATTTAACGTAACCGAAAAAGGCGGTTTAAATGATGAAGAGCATTACGACTGGGGGATTTCTAAACCGTATTTAATTCTCTTACTTATTAACTTACTTGGAATAATAGTGGGTGTATTACGTCTGTTTTTAGGTGATTCAAGCCAGGTTGGCGTACTTATAATAAGTATGGGTTGGGCTTTTTATAATATTATTATTTTGGGTGCTGCGGTTGCGGTTGCTGCTGAGGCTCGCCAAGTGAGGCACTCGCATCGTATAAAGGCAAACTTTCCTGCCGGCGTTCGTTTAGCAAATGGTCATACTTTAAAAGTAAAAATAACGGATTATTCAGATAACGGTGTAGGTATAGAGACTGAACACGCACATTTATGCCGCGTTAACGATAAAATCGAATTATTAATGAGTCGCGGTAACAAGCAATTTTCGTTTACAACGTATGTATGTAATACCCGTAAAAAACAAATTGGCCTTACACTTAAAGATTTATCTCTCGAAAAGCAAAGAGCTTTTATACAATGTACTTTCTCCAGAGCAGATGCTTGGCTAGATTGGCAAAATAACTTTAGACATGACCGTCCATCGTATAGCTTCAAAGAAGTGCAAAAAACCAGTTTACGGGGCTTTAGTAATTTATTATTTCATGCCCCAAGAGCGTTACAACCTATAATTAAGTTTATGACTAATACTGTCATTTACATAAATTCATTTACTCCAAAAAAACCGATAGTGCATAATAATTATGATTAAAAAGTTACTAAATACATTTCTAACATTGTTACTTATTAGTAGCGCATATCAAGTGCTCGCTATCGAGCCTATGCACGACAAAACTATGTTTGTAAATGGCTACCCTGAGAGCGCTCAGGTTTCTAGTTTACGTCTTAGCTTTGAAAAGTTAGGGTTTAACGACTATAAACTCGACGGCGTGAATAATAATTCTCGAGTCGATTTCACAAATAGAATTGATAAATTAAGTACTAATCTAAAGCTTAACTTTTCGTACACCAACTCACCTTCATTGCTGGCTAATGTATCGCATTTAAAAGTTTATTTTAACGATAACTTAGTTACTGTTTTACCTATTAATGAGCAATTAAGTATTGTAAAAAATACGGTAAGTCATAGCCTAGACCTAAATGCTAAATACATTCAAGACTACAACCAAATTCGCTTTGAACTAGTTGGCTACTACGACTTACGATGCCAAGATTACTTTAGCCGCTCAATTTGGACTGAAATAAACAAATCAAGCCATATCACGCTTGATCAAAAACAGTTAGCAATTGATAGCCGCCTTGAATATTTACCAGAACCATTTTTTGATGCTAAAGATTACAACAAATTAAACTTACCTTTTGTATTTGCAAGCACACCTAATACACAAGCAATAGAAGCTGCAGCCACTTTATCTAGTTGGTTTGGCGCACAAGCTGACTGGCGTGGCGCTAACTTTCCAGTAGTTTTAAATAAAGCACCAGAGCAGCACAGTGTGGTGTTTATTACTAATGACTCAAAACCTGATTTTTTAAAAGATTATCCAGATGTTGAAAAGCCAACCGTCGAGCTAATTTCAAGCCCTATTCACAGATACAATAAAATGCTGTTAATTTTGGGGCGTGACGAAAAAGACTTAAAAACAGCGGTAACTGGTCTTGTATTTGGTCATAAAATTATGACTGGCCGAAGTGCAAGCATCGAGGCTATTAACAAACTCCCACTGCGTAAAGCTTATGATGCGCCGAGATGGCTAAGAAACGATCGTCCCGTGCACTTTGACGAGCTTATTGACTACCCAACTCAGTTACAAGCTGAGGGTCTTAACAACGGCCCTATAAAATTAAATGTTCGTTTTGCACCTGATTTATTTACTTGGCGTGAAAAAGGTATTCCTATTACTTTGCAATACCGTAATACGCCAGAGAGCGAAACATTAAATTCACGTTTAAACATGTTAATAAACCAAGAATTTATAAGTGGTTTTTTACTTGATAAAAAAGACTCATCGTTAACTACCGCTAAAACGTTGCTGCCTTTAATTGCTAATACAGACACAACGCAAAGCGCTGAAGACTTTTCATTAGACGGTATTAATCTTGCCAGCCGAAATGAGTTAAATTTTGACTTTAGATTTGCAGTACTTAAAAAAGGCGAATGTGCCGTTGCTCCACCTGGTGGCGAATACGGAGTAATTGATGGAAACTCTAACATTGATGTAAGTGGGTTTGACCATTACATGGCTCTGCCTGATTTAAATGTATTTGCAAACAGCGGATTCCCATTTACAAAATACGCAGACTTACAACAAACTTTAGTATTGATAGATGAAGTTCCATCACCTAAAGCACTATCTGTATTGTTTAATTTAACAGGCCACTTTGGTGCTATTACAGGCTACCCAGCTCATAGAATAAGTGTTGCTCATTTAAATGAAGATGCCAACTTAGATGATAAAGACATCTTAGTAATCGCAAAACCTAATAGCATTGCTAATAACTTAGATGAAGATGCGCAAACTAATATCCTGCTTGATAATAATCAGCGCGCTATAAAACAAGCCATATACAACGGTGCTTACGATGAGCAGACAACAGATAAAGTCCAAGTAAGTATAAAAAGTAGTGGTGATATGGCCGTTATTACTGGCTTTCAATCACCGTTTGATTCAGAGCGTTCAATTGTATCGCTTAGTGCAACATCACAAAAAGCCTTTACTCTACTAGATGATGCGTTAATGAGTTCAGAAGCTCTTGCGCAAATTAAAGGCAGTGCTGCGGTCATAAATTCTCAAGGCATTAAAACAATTAAAACTGATGAGCAATATTTTGTTGGTCACATTCCTGTGCATACCCTAATTTGGTTCCATTTATCGGATCACCCATTTGTACTGGCACTCTTGTCTATTTTAACACTACTGCTGATCTCATTTATTATATGGCGATTACTACAAGCATTAACATACAAGCGCTTAGCTGAAGGAGATAAGTAATGAAGTCACTCATTAATGTATTTTTTACCGTGATTGCATTATTTACCTTTAATGCCAATGCACAAATAGAGCAATGCCAACCATGGGATGCATGGCAAACGTTTAAAAGTAACTTTATAAGCCAAGATGGCCGCGTTATTGATTTGGGGAGTGAGCAAAAAGTCACAACCTCTGAAGGCCAGTCTTATGCCTTATTTTTTGCTGTCGTAGCAAATGACAAAGCAATGTTTGACCTAGTCCTGGATTGGACGCAAGAACATTTATCAGAAGGTGATTTAAGCACTCGTTTACCGGCATGGCAATGGGGTGTTAACAATCAAAATGTTGGCGGAATTTTAGATTCAAATCCAGCGTCTGATTCTGACTTATGGATAGCATACAGTTTATCGCAAGCTGCTATTCTTTGGGATGACCGCCGCTACAGCATATTAGCAGCCGTACTTGCACAGCGAATAATGCGTGAAGAAACCGCCTATATTTCGGGCCTAGGTTTATCATTACTACCCGCCCCTACTGGTTTTGAATTTGATAATGAGCGTTTTAAGTTAAACCCAAGCTACTCACCGTTATTTATTTATCAGCAGTTTAAAAAGCTTTATCCACACTCGCCTTGGCATCAACTGCACGAAGGCTCAGCAAAGTTGATTTTAGATACAGCAAAGCAAGGTGTTAGCCCTGACTGGGTAATGTTTGATGCAAATAACGGCTTTTACTACGATAAAAAAACGAGCGACTTGGGCAGTTACAACGCTATTAGAGTATATTTATGGGCAAGTATGATGGCAGACAACGCACCTTATAAAAAAGAGCTATTAGCGCAATTTAACCCTTTTATAGAAACAATTAATAAACGTGGTTACGTGCCTTTAAATACTTTTGCTAAATCAGGAAAATCTGAAAAAAGAGGCCCTCTAGGCTTTAACTCAGCTTTATTACCTTTACTAGCAACTAATAACGATAATTCTACAGTAATGGCTATTCAGCAAAAACTAATGATTGATAAATCATTTACCCAGACTCGTTATTACGACAGCGTACTTAACTTGTTTGGTACAAGTGCTTTAAATAAGCGTTTTTCAATTACAGCAGATGGGACGCTACAACCGGTATGGAGCACTGAATGCCGTTAAGGTTTGCCCTCGCTTGCACATTAGCGCTTAGCTCTGGATTAAGCGCTAACACAGTCAACGATATTGATACGCAATCTGTTGATTGGTTACTAAGCCAAATAGGTATTGGTGAAGCACAGCAAAATAAAAAACTAGTTGAAGATAGCTTGAGAAAGCTAGTCGCTATTGCCCCTGCCCGCATAGAAACACAGTGCGCAGTAGCGCGTTATGATTTTGCCAATGGCGAATCAGCGAAAGCCAACCAATTACTAAGTAAAATAGATAATGGGCTTACCAAACAAGCTCCGTGCGTTGAAAAGCTAAAAGTACTTTCTCGTACTGAAGGAAAAGACAAATCTTCAATTCAGCAAGCTAAATTATTGGCTCGTGCGGGTCGTTATGAACAAGCTCGCGAAATCTATAATAATATTTTTAAAAACGTCTACCCTACATTAGATTACGAGCTTGAGCATTTAAGCTGGTATGGACAAGATAGCTCACAATGGGAAAGTGTTAAAAAAGGCTATAATAAATTAACTCAAAGCTACCCAAGTATTGCGCAGATAGAAATTGCTTATGCCCGTCACCTACTTAGACGTAATCTTACAGATAAAAAAGCGATTGATATTTTAAGTAAATATGGCGCAGGCCCTACTTTTATTAATGAAGTAGAATATATTTGGCTTAGTGCTTTGCTAGAAATGCCCTTAACGGATGATACAGTTGAGCAGTATCAGCGCTATTTCACTCTTTATCCTTTTAGTAGTAAAGGTGAATTACAATACCAAGATTTTCTAAAAGATTATAAAAAACGTCAAACACTTCTTGCCGACCCCGCCTATCAACTTTGGGTAAGAGGCGATAAATTACTTGAGAAAAATAAACTTGCTGCCGCAGAGCCTTTACTTTTAAAAGCTTTAAGAGGCCGACCGCAAGACGGCGCTATAATGCGAAGCCTTGGCACACTCTATTTACGCCTTGGTGAAAACCAAAAGTCGTATCAATATTTTACTCGTGCACAAAAGTACACAACTGAGTTCGCTGAACGTGAAACACTACAAGAATTAGCAAAAACAGCTAAGCTTTGGCTTTATATACGCGAAGCTAAAAATGCCATTAATAATAAAGAATTTAAAACGGCTAAGCTTAAGCTTGATTTAGCAGCCACCTTAGAACAAGAAACTAATACAGTAATATATAACAAAGGTTTATTACAATTTGCTCAAGGGCAATATTCACAGGCTGCGCTTACATATCAAATTGTTTTAAGAAGTGATCCACTTAATAGCAGCGCTTTAATAGGCCTACTTGAAATAGCTGAATTAGAGCAAAATGAAAAAGCCCTAACCTCTTTTTATAACAGCTTATCGTTTAATCAAAAGAAACTAATTAAAGAATCTTATTCTGTATCTTTAAGTAGTCAGTACCGCGCAAAGGCAAATACGTTTGCACAGTCGGGAGATTTAGAGCAAGCCGAAAAAGTATTAAAAGACGCTATTGAAATAGCGCCAGAACAGCCTTGGTTATACTACGATTTAGCCTTTATATACCAACAAAAGGGGCTGACAGAAGAGGCCCGCGCTTTATTTAATAATGTGCTGTGGCAATTTCCGTTAAACCCTCAGATTCGTTACAGCCACGCGCTTTTTTTACGATCCCTTGATGATTATCAAGGTGCTATTAAAACATTGCAGTACATTCCATTTAAATCCAGAGATAAAGACATTATTGCGCTTGAACAGCAGCTGCAACTTAATGAGTCTTTAACACAAAGTGAGCGCCACCTTGATGCTAAAGATAAAGCCACTGCAATCTATCATTTAAGCAACCTAGAGGCACAAAATTTAACACCCGCTATGCAGGCAGAGTTATCGCGAAGCTGGTATCGAATTAATGAAAAAAAACACGCTATAAAACTTATAAACAAAGCACTGGAAGCTGAGCCTTCTCTTTCTGCTTATTGGCATACACTTTATGGTGAGTGGCTTTTAGAGCAAGGTGATGAAAATAAAACGAAGCAATGGTTTGAAAAGTACGTATTACCAGAGAGCGCAACTGAAAACGAAACAACTCAATATGTACAACTACAAAATAGCTATATTACTCAGTATTACAATGGTAGTGATTTAATCGCTAAGCTTAACCAGCTGGATCAAAAATATAAAAATACTCCAGCAACAACTACTGCCCTTATTAATGCAAATTTAGCACTTGAACAGCGCGAAGCGGCCGTTATTTTGTATCAGCAAAAAGTGCAAAATAAACAAACCATAGAGCCTCAAGCACTACTCGCTATTGCTAATGCATACATAGAACTTGGGGACGACTTTCAAGCAAAAGAAGTTACGCAAAAAGCGATTACGCAAACCACATCGCAAGAAGGTTATTTGCAACGCCAAATCATGTCATCTCTCAATGAGTTTAATTACTCAGGGGATGCACTTTATTTAGCTAAGCAACTTGTTGAAAAGTCACCCAACGATCAAGAATTACGTTATCTAGGCGCTCAAGTAGCCAGCAAATTCAACGAAACCGAACAAGCACAATCTTGGTACGCGCAAACCCTATTTCCTAATCGTACATTAAATGAAAAAGAGCTTTACGGAGCGCTTTCAAAAATAGACGAAAACGATGAATGGTATGTAAACGGTGCTAAAAGAGAGCTAATAAACGAGCAAAACAAAAACCAAGCATACATTGCTATTGGTGTTAACTTTAGTGGGCAAACAAGCACCGAAAGCGAAGCAACACTTGGTGCGGGCTTAGTCCCGATTGAAGCTTACTTTCCGCTTTGGCAAGGCCAAGGGTTTATTAAAGTAGACCCGACTACTATTAGCGCACAAACAACGCGCTTTGATGAGCAATTTGCTGGCAGCCGCTATGGACAAGGTGCACTGTGTATTTTTACCTGTTCAATCGATGAAGTGACACCTGAGGAAAGTGGTGTAGATGTAGGTATTGGTTGGCAAAACGAAAACTGGCGTGTAGATGTAGGTACAACTCCACTTGGCTTTTTAATTGAAGATATTGTATGGGGTGTAAATTACGCAGACAGTTTTGGCGATTTTGGATACAGCCTAGAACTTGAAAAACGCCCAGTTACAAGTTCGGTACTTTCTTATGCAGGTCTTAAAGATGTAAAAACAGGTGAAGTTTGGGGTGGTGTACGCTCTACAGGCCTAACGGCTAATGTATCACACGACTTAGGCGGAAAATGGGGTTTTTGGTCAAGCGCCGACTTTACCCTATATAAAGGCCAAAATGTAAAAGACAACCAACGCTATCGTATGATGGGCGGTACTTATTACCGTGTAATTAGCAATCAAGAGCGTGAATTTACCGCAGGCGCTAGCTTATTACATTGGGCATACAAGTATAATTTAAGTGAAGAAACATGGGGCCATGGTGGTTATTACAGCCCACAAAACTATGTAGGTTTATCTGTGCCACTCACTTATGACGCGCGTTGGGGCGATGATTTTGTTTATCGATTAAAAACAGGTGTTTCGTACTCGCAAACAAAAACTCAATCTATTGATTTCTTCCCTAATGATGGCGATTTGCAAATAGCTGCATATGATAGAGAGTCAATAACAGGTGTTGATCCTGTATTTGAAGGTGAAACAAGTTCTGGTGTTTCATATAATCTTGAAGGTAGTTTTGAGTATAGAATAACGCCGAATTGGTTCTTTGGTGGTTACTTAGCCATCGATCGTTCTGACTTTTACGAACCAAATTTTGGTCAGCTTTATATACGTTACTACTTTAATCCTGTGTACGGAACACTTGAGTTTCCAGGCACCCCTATTGTTCCTTATGCTGAGTTTTAACTTGGCATAAGGTGATACACCGCGAACACTTCCCCTAGCACTAAGGTATATGTATACTTGAGCGCAATTGTAACTAGGATAAGGGTGTGTCTCTTACCTTGTGGTGTTACTGCCATATAGCAAATCATTATCTTAGCTACAAATAATATACTGATGGTCGAGCATTTTAGTGATTACAAATTCTAAAATAGCTAAAGCAAAAAATTATAAGGCCATCATAACAATACTTAAAGTTAGGAAGTAAATATGAGTTCAGCTCCAGATAGTGGCTGGTTTGGCCACCCTAAAGGACTTTCAACATTGTTCTTCACTGAAATGTGGGAACGAATGAGTTATTACGGTATGCGAGCTATGCTCGTATTATTCATGACAGCAAGCTTACAAGAAGAAGGTTTAGCCTTTACTGTTGCCTCAGCTGCTGCAATTTATGGTTTATACACAGGTGCGGTATACTTTTTAGGTTTACCAGGTGGCTGGCTAGCAGATAGATTGTTTGGTGGTCAAAAAGCAGTATGGTATGGCGGTATAATCATTATGATTGGTCATATCATTTTGGCTATTCCACATGATTATTCTTTCTTCATTGGCTTGATATTTGTAGCGACAGGTACTGGTTTGCTAAAACCAAATATCAGCGCAATGGTAGGCCAACTATACAGTGATGCTGATGAGCGTCGTGATGGCGGTTACGCTATTTACTACATGGGTATTAACTTAGGTTCTTTAATTGGTTACTACGTTTGTGGTTACTTTATGGAAAACGTAGGTTGGCACTGGGCGTTTGGTGCAGCAGCTGTTGGTATGGCTATTGGTTTGGTGCAATATAAGCGCTCACTTAATAACTTACCAGAGCATAGCGCTTTACCAGCAAATCCATTAGGTCCTAAAGGCACTTCTCGCGCATGGGTTGGTATTGCTGCGTTTGTAATTGCAGCGGCTGCAGTTACTACGGCTGCAATGACCGGCGCAATTGTAATCAATCCAACAGTGGTTGCAGGGTACGTAGCTGTTGTATTTACTATTATCTTTTTTGTTTATTTTGGTGTTATTTACTTTACAGGTAAATTAACAGATGCCGAAAAACAAAGAATGTGGGCACTATTTTTAGTCTGTATTGCATCTGCATGTTTTTGGTCTGGCTTTGAACAAGCAGGTTCGTCATTAAACTTATTTGCTCGCGATTATACTGACCGCCTTATTGGTACTTTTGAAATCCCTACAACGTGGTTTCAATCATTAAACTCACTGTTTATTATTGCTTTATCGCCATTTTTTGCAGCGCTTTGGATTAACTTATCTAAAAGCTTAGTATCACCTAGCTATAGCGTTAAGTGTGCAATTGGTTTAATTATCATGGCATCAGGCTTTTTAGTTATGTTTATGGCGGCTCATTACGCAGCTGAAGGCTTAAAAGTAGCGCCTTACTGGCTTGTTACTACGTACTTTTTACATACAGTGGGTGAGCTTTGTTTAAGCCCTGTAGCATTAAGTGCTGTAAGTAAGTTATCGCCTAAACGTTACACTGGTCAAATGATGGGTGTATTTGTATTAACTTACTCGATTGGTAATATTATTGCGGGTTTACTTGCTGGTAATTTCGATCCGAACAATGTTGATGAAATCCCTAACTTATACTTACAAATTGCATTATTTAGCATTGGTGTTGGTGTTGTTTTAGTACTAATGACCTTTAAAGCTAAAGTATGGGAAAAACAAGGGTTAGAAGAGAAAGTCTCTTAATTGTTGTTTATTTTTAATATAACAACATAACCGATACATTCCTCCATAGCGTCTATGGGGGAATTTTTTATTCAACTTTGCCCCACTCTCGTTAACTGATATTATGTCCTGATTGATTATTGAATAGACTCAGGGACAGCAGTATATGCATTCATTAACATTATTACGTGCCACTCTAATAGCATTTCTCCTTATTTTTTTATCTGCCTGTGGTGGGGCCGAAGATCAAATTACAGTAAATCCAAATGATCCTGTAGAGCCTGAGCCTAGTGGCTTAATTATTACCAATGCTAATGGCTTACAAACGTCATTAGATGAAGGTAACTTTACTATCAATGCCCCTGGGGAAATAGTGGCTAGCGATACTGAAATAACCTACGAAAAATTAGTCCTTGATGAGAATAATCAAGCAAAAAATATCATTTCAGATATACATACGCTTACCCCAGATACACTTCAACTTTCTAGCCCAATGACTGTCACTATAAAAATACCTGACGACTATGTATTAGGCGGCCAATTAACTATTGCGCGTTTGAGCGGCGATTCTTGGTCAAGTATTACTAATTCAACGGTATCGCAAGGCTTTGTTAGCGCACAAGTAGACCAACTAGGTAGCTATGCAATAGAAATGCAACGTACTGTCGCGTTTTCTGATATTGGCCCAACCTGTGATGCAAATGCAACAGAGCAATCTGTAAGGTTTGTGCACGTTGCCGACATGCATTCTCGCTTTGGGTATCAGGAACAATATTTTAGCCGCATTAAAGCTTATTATAAAAAAGCGCTAAGCGAATCACCCCATACATTATTTACCGATGGTGGCGATGATTACGAAAAAGGGACCGTTGCAGAGCAAATATCACAAGGCTTAGCCTCTGATGAAACCGTAAAGCTAATGGCTTTTGATTTACGTGTTTTAGGGAATCATGACTATGCATGGGGTCCTGAAAAGCTGCTTGAGTTTTCACAAGACGATAATGCCATTGTACTTGCAAGTAATACCCGATTTGAGGGAGAACAAAATAAGAGTTTTGGCGGTGTGGACTTTGCTAAAGTACAGGTTGGCTGCATAACATTGGGTGTGTTTGGGATGACGTCAGTACCATGGGATGAACTTGACGAGCCAATTGAAGATGACCCTATTCCTGACTTTATAAAACAATTTAAAATGAGTTGGAAATGGCAACAAATCGCACAAAGTATTGTAAGCCAATACAGCGGTGATGTTGATTACATGATAATGCTAAGCCACTTAGGTAAAGGAACTGACGTTGAGATAGCAACCAATGTGCCCGGTATAGATTTAGTGCTTGGTGGGCATACTCATGGTGGTGAAGACTTTATAGAGCTTGAAAATAATGCTTTAGTCATTCAACCAGAATTTTATGCTCGCGGAGTCACCGATTTAAATTTAGTATTTAATACTGCAGATAAAGCACTAAGTCGTTACGATTATCAACATGTAGATACGCGAACATCTATAGAACCTGACGAAGAAACCAAGCTAGCTATCGATGAAGTAATGGGCCGATATGCACCCGATGCTGATACAGAAATTGCCATTTCAGAAAACTACCCAAGTAGCTTTGAAGTTGCAGAAATAACAGCACTTGCAACTAAACATTCAAGCTCAATTAACGCAGCGCTACTTAACCCTGAACTTGTGCAAAAAAGATGGACGCCAGGCACTGTTACACAAGAAGATTTTCACAAAGCATTTTATGTTGAAAGACAGCCTTCAAACACACCTGGCTTTAATTCACTGTATCAAGTAACCGTTACAGGCACTGATTTAAACACAATGATTGCCAGCCAACCCGATTGGTTTGTGTTAAAGCCAGAAGATATTCAAGTAACGACAAATTATAATGTCGCTTTATTTAAAGGTGCGGCACTTAATCCAGATTTATTTTTTAGCAGTGTTACTTTTAATGATGTAAAGCCAATTGCCGAAGCATGGTGGCTACTTGATCAATACGCACGCTTTAGAACAACGCAATGTCTTCACCTTGATACAGACACACAGCTTAATGCTTGCCAAGATGTTGCAAATATAACAACTTGGAACTTTGACGATCCAACAAACCCACTAATTCCAGACTCAGGTCCATCTGTTTTAAGCTACTTTGACCCAGAAAATGACGGTTGGGGCCCAGAAGATACACGCTATGAGACAACCACTGATCTTAATATTGCCGATTTAACTGATGGTCCTTCTGGTGTAATGGCTTTTACTCGTCATTCTCCAACAGAAGGCCTATTAATTACGTTAAACACAGCTGCAAATGGTGATTTTAAAGATGACGGGTTAGTGTCTGACTACACAATAGTTATGGATATAAACTGGCCATTGGAAACAAACGACATTTACCGCGCAATAATCCAAGCCGATACCGAAAACTACGATACAGATGACGCAGATATATTCGCAAGCCCAGACGGTGGGTACGGTGAAGCAACCAGCAATAGTGGATACTTTGGCGATACTGAACCAGGTAACTGGCATCGTATTGCCTTTGTATTTTATGCCGCACCAACAAATGGCGTATTTGAAATATACGTAGATGGTGAACTCGAAGGTGTTAAAGAAGAAGGTGAGATAAACCGTCGATGGGCACTTGATAAAACAATCCTGTTATTTACAGATAACAACTACGAAACCCGACCTGGTTACTTAAATGCATTACTCTATGCTGGTCGTGCTATGACTCGCGGTGAAATTAAAAGTATGGGCGGCGCACAACAAAAGTTGTCCTTTGAGCAACCGACGCGAGTGTTAAATCAAACGATTGAACGTCACTATCAAGCTGCGCCAGCGATAAAAACAAACCAATGGATTGAGCAACGTAACAAGTTCTTTGGTAGCAACTCTAAAAGTGTAAATAATTAAATACAACTAAGCTTTTGCTTGTTCATTCTAAAAGGAGGCTTCACGCAGGTGAACCCTCCTTTTTGTTATTTAAAAACAACATATTAAGAATGAAAACCACTATTCAATCCTATGGCGTATAACTTCATTTTATTTAACTGTATTACAAACACGTAACTTTATAATAACCGTCCTATAAAATTTACACATACACTACACACTAAATAGTGTCTCCCCCTTCCCCAAATCAAAAATCTGGTTGATTATCTACTGCAATATGACAACAACACATAATCGCAGTGCTTAATTGCGGGAGTAATAATAATGAGTGAAGTAAATAACTATTTAGGTTTAGTCGGTATTGAATTTACCGAGTACGCAACACCTGATGCTGATTATATGGATAAAGTATTTACTGATTTTGGCTTCTCTAAGCTTAAAAAATTCAAAGGTAAAGACATTGTTTATTACAACCAAAACGATATTCATTTTTTACTGAATAACGAGCGTGAAGGTTTTTCTGCAGAATTTGCTAAAAGCCATGGTCCTGCTATTTGTTCAATGGGTTGGCGTGTTGAGAATGCGCAAAAAGCATTTGAAACTGCAGTAGAGCGTGGTGCAAAACCAGCTACTGATTCAACACATAAAAACATGCCTTACCCTGCAATTTATGGCATTGGCGACAGCCTAATTTACTTTATTGAAAATTTTGGCGACAAAGGCACTATTTACGAAAGTGATTTTGAAGATTTAGAAACGCAAAATGTTGTAGAAGATAAAGGCTTTATCCGAATCGATCATTTAACCAATAACGTTTATAAAGGCACCATGGAAAAATGGGCTAACTTTTATAAAGACGTATTTGGTTTTACAGAAGTACGCTACTTTGACATTAAAGGTCAAAAAACAGCGCTTATTTCGTATGCACTAAAATCACCTTGTGGCACCTTCTCTATTCCAATAAACGAAGGTAAAGGTAACGATAACAATCAAATTGATGAATACCTTGGTGAGTACAACGGCCCAGGCGTTCAACATTTAGCGTTTTTAACAGATGACCTAGTAAGTTCTCTTGATAAGCTTGATAAATCAACAATTGCAACGCTCGATATTATCCCAGAGTACTACGATACTATTTTTGACCGAGTACCTTGGGTAGCTGAAGATAAAGAAAAAATTCGTAAGCACCAGATACTCGTAGATAGCCAAAGTGAAAATTGTTATTTATTACAAATTTTCTCTAAAAACTTATTCGGTCCAATCTTTATAGAAATGATCCAACGCGTTGATGATGGTGGCTTTGGTGAAGGTAACTTCCAAGCATTATTTGAATCAATCGAACGCGACCAAGAGCGTCGCGGCGTTTTATAAAATATTTGAGTAAATTAAAAGCAGCGAACTTCGCTGCTTTTTGTCGTTTTAATATTTAAAAAGTATTGCGCTGAGTACAAGTATGATTAAATAAACTATACCTTGTCGCCATACAGTAAAATCCAAAGGAAATGTAATGAGCCTAATTAACGAAACCCATGATATTAATTTAACCAGCTGGGTAGAGTCAGCTAATGTTGATAATTGTGACTTCCCTATTCAAAACTTACCGTTTGCAGAGTTTCGTCGTAAAGGGTCTGATGAGGCCTTTCGTGGTGGTGTTGCAATTGGCGACCAAGTAATTGATTTAGCAAAACTGAGCAAATTAAACGTTTTAAAAGGTGACGCAAAAACAGCCGCTGATGCAGCAAGTGAAGCAACTCTAAATACATTTATGGGTTTAGGGGGGCAGTATTGGTCAGCACTGCGTTTAGCGCTTTCAAAAGCACTACGAGCAGGCTCTGAGCACCAACAAGCGCTTAGCGATACGCTTGTAGCACAATCTGATATAGAGTTTTCTTTGCCTTGTCGTATCGGCGATTACACCGACTTTTACACTTCTATTTATCATGCTACTGCTGTGGGTAGTTTGTTTCGCCCTGATAACCCATTACTACCTAACTATAAATGGGTACCTATTGGTTATCATGGTCGTTCTTCATCTATTGACGTATCAGGTCAAACATTTCATCGCCCTAAAGGCCAAACTAAAGCGCCTGATGCAGAAGTGCCATCATTCGGTCCTTGTAAGCGCCTTGATTACGAACTAGAGCTGGGTATTTACTTAGGTAAAGGCAATGCACTGGGCGATGCAATCGCGATTGAAAATGCTGAAAACCACGTATTTGGCTTTTGTGTATTTAACGATTGGTCAGCACGTGACTTGCAAGCGTGGGAATACCAACCGCTTGGTCCATTTTTAGCTAAAAACTTTGCTTCAACTGTATCGCCTTGGATTGTTACAACCGAAGCGCTAGCGCCTTATAGAACAAGCTGGACGCGTGATGAAAACGATCCGCAGCCTATGGACTATTTAGAATCAAAAGCGAATCGCGACCAAGGTGCTTTTGATATTCAAATGGATGTTAAAATTCAAACGCAAAAAATGCGTAGCGAAGGCCATAACCCAACGCGTGTATCAACATCTAGCTTTAAGCACTCTTACTGGACTGTGGCACAAATGGTTACTCACCACACAGTAAATGGCTGTAACTTTATGCCAGGTGACATGTTAGGTTCGGGCACTCAGTCTGGTCCAACGCACGAAGAAGCGGGTTCTTTACTTGAACTATCTCGTGGCGGTAAAGAAAAAATTACGTTAAGCAATGGCGAACAACGTAGCTTTTTAGAAGATGGCGATAACGTTATTATGCGTGGCTGGTGTGAAAAAGAAGGTTATGTACGTATAGGTTTTGGCTCAGTAGAGAGCACTGTACTACCTACAAAGTAATACATTTCCATAAATTAAATACAAAAGGGCCGCTTGTGAAAAGCAGCCCTTTTTCATTAATTTTTGAACAGTTACAATTTTTTTCTAGCTTTTTTAACTCAAATTGCTATCTTAATTCGGTTAATAGCCAGTGTTTATATGCCATGTCAGTATTTATAAAGTCTTTTTATCATAAATTTTTCCCAGCCCGACAGCTACTTATTCGTCAAAATGGCGAAGTTAAGCACGTTGTTTTAGCACCTTGGTTTCAACTTCTTGTAGCATTGCTTATTTTAGTCACTTTCACTTGGCTGAGTATTTCTAGCTTTCGTGTTTACACACAAACAAATAAAATTTCTGACATAGAACAAAGTCAAATAAACGAGCAAACACTTTGGCAACAAAAAGTCAGTGAACAGCAAGCTCTTCAAGCAACGCAGCTAGAACAACTTGCGATACTTGAGCAAAAGCAGGCACTACTGCAAAGCATGATAGAATCCCTTCCCGCTTCAATTAGCAAAGATGTCATTAAGCTTGATACAGAACTTGACGTACCAATCAATGAAAATGGCAATGAGTTTCATGAGCCATTAGTCGATGAAAATCAAAAAGGTAAACAAGCGCAGTTAATCGCTCCAATTACATTCGCAACAAGAGTGGCCAACTTAAATAATCATTATGAGCAAAGCTTTACCTATTTAGATAACCAAATTAGTGAACGTCACCAAGCCATTTTAGCTATGGTCAAAGGCGCAGGAATTGAGTCTGCGCTTGAGCAACACCTAATATTAAGCGCCCAAACAACCGCACAAGGTGGCCCACTTGATACATTTAACGAAACAAAAATTCCAAGCCACTTTTTAGCCATCGTTGATAAGTTATTAATATTAAATAATTTAGAAAACTTTTTAACTGAGCTACCAAACACCCTGCCTTTAGCTAAAGCTAAATACTATATTTCGAGTAATTTTGGCCTTAGAAAAGATCCTATGAATAGTAATCATGCTTTTCATAAAGGGATTGATTTAGCAGGTTGGCATAAAACCGAGATATTTGCCCCAGCAGACGCTGTAGTGCTTCGTGCCGGTCGTAATGGTGGTTATGGTAACTTTATTGAGCTTGAACATAAAAATGGCTTAGTAACTCGATTTGGACACTTAAATAAAATTAAAGTAAAGAAAGGTCAATCAATCACTAAACATGATGTAATCGGCCTAATGGGCAGTACCGGCAGAAGTACAGGTACTCATTTACACTACGAAGTATTACTTAATGATAAACAAGTCAATCCTCTAAAAATAACAAAGGCGCTTTCTCGTGTTTGGTAGAAAAAAACAAAAAACAGTTAGCTCTAATTTAAAAAGAGTGAATCACACGCCGTCTATTATTTCTGAAGACGTACGCCTTACAGGCACTTTAGTTAGCCAAGGTGAAGTACAGCTTGATGGCCATATTGATGGCGATATAAAAGTGGAGCATTTAGTTATTGGCTCAACGGGTGTTGTTGAAGGTATTGTTGAAGCTAAAAGCGTTATTGTTAAAGGCAAAGTTATTGGGTCAATTAATGCTAGTGAAGTAAAGGTACAAAGTGGCGCTCATGTTCATGGCGATGTGTTTCACGATACATTGAGTATTGATGCAGGTGCAGTAATTGAAGGCAGTTTAAAGCAACGCTTTGAAAAAGAAGAGCCTGAACTAATTTCGAAAGAGCTTAAACCCGCAAAAGAAGTTAAAGCATTGTTGAAGGAAGATGGCAGCGACTTATCGTTTGTAAATAAACAAGCCGCTGATAAAAACTAAGTAGAATCAGCTTAACGTAAGCTACCTTTTTTCAGTAATATACATTGTAATATCTGCAGTGAAAACAAGCTCATTGCGGGTATTATACAGTTTAACCGGTACTACTAAGTCTTCTTTATCAATCCACTTATGGGGTAAATCAATTTCAGCGACTGCTCTTACATCTGTATCTACTTTAGCCAAATACCTAACTGTCATGCCTTTTGGGATCCAACGATGCGTTTTAACTGGCACTGTTGCATCAACCATTACACCTGCACACAATTCAGCTAAGTTACACTGCGCAATAGCATGAATAGTTCCAATATGATTATGAACGCTGCGACGATTTTTAACCAACGCACTACAATGCCCTTCTCGAAGGTCGAGCACGTAAGGTTTCATTGAACCAAAATATGGCGCTTTAAAGCAAACAGCTTTAGTAAAAAGCCAATTCCCAAAAGGTAGGCGCTTAAATTTATGCCATGTTTGTACAAGTGCAGATTTATTACTCATTATTATTTTCCATCAACAGTTACTTTTTTCAAATTAACACATCAGACCAGTTTTAAAAAGTGCATTTACACTGCCTTTTTAGCTTAATCCAATCAAAAAATAAAAATGACAACCTATGCAGGGGTCATAAGCCCTTTCTTTTTTACGAGTGCCCACCTAAAATACTCGGCAAAAGGAGACTCAATGCAAACACAGCCCGCTAAACCTAATATGACTTTGTTACTTATCCTAGCGTTACTCGTTATATTTTGCCCTATGGCAATCGATATTTACTTACCCGCTTTTCCTACTATTGCAGAACAATTTGCAGTTACAGAACAACAAGTTCAGCAAACCGTTGCTATTTTTATGCTAACAGTAGGTTTAGGCCAATTAATTGCGGGGCCTTTGGCCGATAGGTTTGGCCGAAAGCCAGTGGCTATAGTGGGTATAAGTTTATATGCAGGCTCAGCATTACTTGCCTATTACTCGCCTTCTTTTGAAGTATTGATGATTGCACGTGCCCTTCAAGGTTTTGGAGCCTGTGCCACATTTGTTGTCGCATTTGCGATAGTACGTGACAAATATGGGAGCGAACGAAGTGGACAAATGATCACTTACCTTAACGGGATTGTGTGCTTTATTCCGGCAATGGCACCTATTTTAGGAGCTTGGCTTACCGTACAATTTGGCTGGCGTATGAACTTTATGTTTTTAACCGCGTTTGCCATTGTAGGGCTTGTTGTTACGCTATTCTTTTTTAGAGAAACTCGTCCTGCTGATAGCCATTATCAGGGGCATATTTTAGATTTACGTCGCTTTACACCTATTATAAAAACACCGGTATTTTTGTTTAATAGCCTAATTTGCATGGTCTCAATGTCGGCAATATTAGTTTATGTGACGCTAGCTCCAGGCTGGCTTATTACGCATTTAGGCGGCACTGTAGCCGACTTTACTTTTTGGTTTACGTTAAATGCCGTAATAAGTATTGTCGCTAGTTTTATTTTACCAACGTACATTAAACGAAATAGCCAACGTGCTTTGCGTGTCGGTGTGAGTGTACTGGTTTTTTCAGGCGTTTTAATGCTAGCCCTTAGCAGTATAGAAACGGCATTTGCGCTTATGTTACCTATCTTAATTGCAGCATTAGGCTTTGCTCTAAGTTTAGGCTCAGCTGCAGGTATGGCTCTGTCGAGCTTTCCTAAACAAGCAGGCACAGCCTCGGCATTACTTGGTGCTATGCAAATGAGTGGCGCGAGTATACTCGTTGTTTTAACCCAATATTTAGGGTTAAGTACACCGTGGTTAATTGCTTTTCACTTATTATTGCTAGTTCCGCTTTGGCTTATTTTAATGAGCAAAAAAGCTCATACTTTACACCCAACTAAAAGCGCTCAATGATCAATCCTGATTTTTTAGTCTCGTTTTTATTAGCCAGCTTTTTAATGGCTGTAGCACCTGGGCCATCAAATGCATTTTTGATGGCACAAACATTTGCTAATGGTCGAAGCGCCGGTATGCAAAGTGCTTTTGGTTTTGCATTAGGTGGGGTTATTCATACTCTATTTGCTGTTGTAGGCCTAAGCGCAGTCCTAAAAGCTTCCCCAAGTGCCTATGCCGCAGTGCAATATGCAGGCGCAGCATACTTATGTTATTTGGGGTTTATGATGATTAGAGGCACGCTAAAGCAGCCAGAGCCTATATCTGAAGGCAAGCAAACCGATAAACCGCATATAAGTACCAGTAAAAAAAGTAATGTCATGTTTCAAGCCATGATGACTGAAGTGCTAAACCCTAAAGTGGCGCTGTTTTTTATTGCATTTATTCCGCAATTTGTAGATCCAACGCTTTCATCGGCTACTTTTCAACTCGCTTTTTTTGGCTTGCTTTACCCTATTTTTGCTTTTCCGATTGACTGCACGTATATTTATTTTGGCGACAAAATTGCACAGTTTTTTAGACGTAACCCAAATAGCCAACTTTGGATTGATAGGATCACCGGCATTGTATTTATAGCCCTTGCTATCAATCTATTATTTTAACTAACCTGCACTTTGGTTAAGAGATTTATTACCCAGAGTTTAAGCTAACTAATAAAAAAGAATCAGCATGGAACAAAAAACACAATCTCTTCCCGCACAAAAAAATATTGCTTTAGTTGCCCACGACGGTAAAAAAGCAGCATTAAAATTTTGGTGTGAAAAGCACAAAGAAATACTAAGTAAGCACACTTTATATGGCACAGGTACTACCGGGCATTTAATTCAAAAAACCACGGGACTTGATGTAGTTCAGCTATTAAGTGGCCCTATGGGCGGCGATCAACAACTTGGCGCTAAAATAGCTGAACATGAGATACATGTTTTAATATTTTTTTGGGACCCATTAGCATCACAGCCTCATGACCCTGATGTTAAAGCACTGCTGCGTTTAGCCGCTGTTTGGAATATTCCGGTGGCATGTAATGAAGTGAGTGCAGATATGTTATTAAGCTCACCGCTTATGGATGTAGAGCTTGAACGTACATTGCCAGATTACGAAAAATACCTCGCAACCCGACAAATAGATCTTTAAACCTCAATTGTAATCTAGGTTATTTATAAAGCATGCTGGCCCATTTAGTCAGGCCAGCAGTTACACTACCAAAGTGGTCCCCGTTAACCATTTTTATATTGCCTAAGTGCTCACTTAAAGCCGCTTTAATCAATGGTGATTGTGCACTACCGCCTGTTAAGTAAATAATATCTGGCGTGGTTGCAGCGTCGCTGATTGCTTGTTTTGCTAAAGTAACTATTTGGCTAATACTACTCTCAACGGCAACAGCTAAATCGCTTACCGATACATTTTTATTCAGCCCACTATCTAAAAAGCTTAAATCACAATCAAACGCACTAGCTGATGAAAGTGCTATTTTAGCCGCTTCACCTTGTTGTACTAACTGATGACCTTGCTTGTTTTGCTGTAAATGTATTAAACGCTTATAAAGCTCAGGTGCACTTACATCACGTAATTGTGCATTTAGCTCTCGGGTATGGCTTTCACTATAAAACTGGCTTTGTAAGTTTACATCGTTAATTTTACACGCTTGCCAAAACGCTTGATTAGGCAAAGGTAGACCTGATTTAAACGTACTGCCTAAACCCAATAACGGCATTAAACCATGAAAGCTCAAAGCAATATCTAAATCGTTTCCGCCAACACGTTTACCACTGTGAGATAAAAAATCGCCATCGCGCTGGCTATTTCCTCTAAAACTCGGGCCCATTTGTACAAACGAGCAGTCACTCGTACCACCACCAATATCAATAACGAGTACTTTTTGATCCTGAGTTAAATCACTCTCGTAATCGATACCCGCAGCAAGTGGCTCATATAAAAACTCTACGTCTTTAAAACCAGCGCGTTTAGCAGCGCGTTCTAAAATACCGACCGCTTGTTGATTTGATTGCTCACCACCCACAGCTTGAAAGTTTACTGGGCGACCAATCACTGTTTGTGTAAGTGTTTTTCCTAGAGAGAGCTCAGCGCGTTGCTTAATTTTTAAGATCATCGCGGTTGCAATATCTTCAAAAAAGTTAATTTGACCTTGCTTTAAACCTGTTGCGCCAAAAAATGATTTAGGGGACTTAACAAAGTAGCCTTCTTCAGGGAACTGCACGTACTCGCTAATCGCTTCACGACCAATAAATAGGGTTTCATCTGAAGGCTGTAAATCAAGGTCTGACTTAATACGAGGTAAGGTATTTAATAATGCTTGGCGCTGTGTTAAAAAGTCATGCTCATGGGCTGTGCCATGTAAATGCTTAGCAACAAAGTCAACAACCAAGGCACTGTGATGAGTGTAAAGTGTAGACGGTAAGTAATGTTTTCCTTGCTCTAGCGGTACTAATTGAACATTACCCTCGCTCATTACACCCATAGCACAATTAGAACTACCGTAATCAAAACCTACAAACATACTTCACCACACATTACCAAAAAGGCCGCGCAATTTAGCACACTTTGTAAAAATTATAAATGTTATAAACTATCTCTTACTCGTAAAAAACTAGCAAAACGCGGTAAACCGTTTTTTGTTAATCCATGAAATCGGTACGTTACAGTGCTACCTATCTCAGGCGCCGTGGAGCGCTCTGCATCACTAAACCCAGTACCAATAGAAAACACCTGCCCTTGTGCTGTTTTTACCCTTAATGCCCCTAACATACCTTGGTATTTTCCTTTACCTGGTAAATGCGCAATCACAACCGCTTCTGCATCTAAATAAGGTTTTAATTTTAGTAATGCACTGCTTCGACCATTGCTGTGCTTAGCACTGGCCAAATGAAGCATTACGCCCTCGCCACCCTGCTTAGTTATGTTTTCAAAATACTCTGTGAGCTGCTCATTATTAGTAAAGCTATATTGAACTACAACGCTAATATGCGGCGAGTTTAGGCTAGTAATAAGCTCATTATAGTTTTTATAACGAGTGCTAAAAGGCAGATTTTCATCTGGCATATCAAATATTTTATAAGTAATAGTTTGCCAATCATGATTATTAGGTTTTTTAGTTCTTACTATGCCACTAAGCGCAGAAAAGTGCTCACGCTTGGTCCATAGCTCACCATCAAGCCATACATTTGGCAATGGCGCTGTAAACCAACTCGGCGCATTGATAATATTGCCCTTGCGAGTAACAAACTGCGTGCCGGTCCATATAGCTCTTACGCCATCATATTTTTCACTGACTAAATACTTACTTACATCGTAATGTTTAGTTTCGTTATATACTTTAGCCAGTAAAACAGAGGGTTGTGCTGCACTTATACATTGCGTAAAAAGTACAACAACAATTAAAAGCAGGTGTTTAATAGTAAACATTAGCGCATCCAAGCAAGTAAAAGTTGGCTTAAACTATAGTTGAGATTGCACCCATTGCCAAAACTCATCTAAGTTACTCATTTTATAGGTAGCTTGGCTAAAATCGTGATCTTTTGTGTGGCTATTAGCAATGGCTATAACAGGTAACAAGGCGTTGTTGGCCGCCGTAACGCCGGTAAATGTATCCTCGACAGCAATTGCATTGCCTGCCTGTATATTTATCTGCTTAAGTGCCAGTAAATATGGGTCTCCAGCAGGTTTAGGATTAGTTACATCGTCTTTTGTTACCACCGTGTCAAACAGCTCATAAAATCCTAAACCTTTAAGTATTGGCATAGCTTCACTTTTAGCACTGCCCGTTACTAGCGCCATTTTTAAGCCACTCGCTTTTACAGCTTTTAACGTTTGCTCTGTAAACGGCATTAGTGGTGGTAAATGTGTTATTACATATTCGCCAAATAAACGGTATTTTTCATCCGCTAAAAACTGTGCGCTTACTGATAAGTTATGCTCTTGCTTAATTTCGATTGCAGCTTCTAAAGTGGGTCGTCCTGAAAAGCGCTGACAAAAATCATTTTCTAAATAACTAACACCATAAGGCTTAAGTAGTTTATTCCAACATACAAAGTGCATGCTTTCTGAATCAACTAATGTGCCATCCATATCAAATAATACTGCTTCTAATGTCATCCTCATTCCTTATTTAACCTAAGCCAAATTTTGACAATAAAAAAGGCGCCTTAAGCACCTTTTATTAAATTGTTGTTATTGCGTTAAGCCTGCTGGTGGCTCACCCGTTGCTTCTTCACCCGTATCAACATCAACAAGCTCATAGCCACGCGTTTTACGCATAACTTTAAGTACAGGCTTTTCAAATGCTGTTTTTAAACGATCTGAGTCATCTTTCAACTCATCAAGTGTTGTACCAAAAGGGGCTGCGCCTGTTTCTGACCAGTTAGTCACTTTACCGTTCAGGTTATATTCTACTTCGTGTATTTGATATTGCGCTGCTTCGTCTTTCGTTGCTTCACAAAAAATTACACGGTAATTCCAAAATCCAGCCATTGCTCTTCTCTTTAAATAAACCAATTAGGCGCTACTTTAGCAGCTCTAAAAGGGGTTATACAAACATAAAAGCCTGCACAAGGCAGGCTTTCAAAATTAATACAATTTAGGTTAACGGTTAGAAAAAGTTAACTTTAAATTCAGCACCAACATAGCGTTCTTCATTAACAATACCCGTATTGTTATTAAAGTCTACTGCGCCAATAACTTGTTGCTCGTCAAATAAGTTACGAACAAAAGCGGCTACTTCGTATTCGTAATCGCCTTCAGACCATGTGTAACCTGTACGCAAACCTGTTTCAATAAGCTCTTTACCTTCAAACTCTACTGATTCGTAAAGGAACATATTGATTTTACTGCGATAAGAAATATCACCGCTTGCGAAGAAGTTACCATCGGCAAGTTCTTTAGTGTAGCGAAGCGTAAAGTTAGAGATCCACTCAGGAGCATGCGGTAAGCTATTACCATCAAGAAATACTTTACCGTCTACTACTGGGTCTGTAATATTTAACGTTGAACGGTCAGGAGCTGCAATACTTAGATTACTATCTTTGATTTCAGTTTTATTGTAGCTTAAGTTAAACGTTGCATTAAACTCATCGCTTAATACCCACTGCGTATCTAACTCAAAACCATAGCCAGTCGTTTTATCAGCATTAACTAAACGGTTAAAGTTAGCACCACCGCCTACAGCAGTAAGTTGCTGGTCGTCCATCGTGTAATAAAACACAGTTGCATTTACACGACCTTGGCCATCTAACACGTCTGATTTAATACCTGTTTCGTACGATGTTACCGTTTCTGACTCAGCTGTTGTTACATCATCACCAAACAAAATACGACCTTGTAAACTAGGTGCGCGGAAGCTGTTTGCTACACGGCCGTACCAGTTAACATCATCGTTTACTTTATAATTTGCAGATAAGTCCCAGCTAACATGGTCGTCACTAACATCACGCTCTACAAGTAATGCACCACCACCAATTGGGCTAAGTGTACGATTTGCTACAAAGTCTTTATCATCATCAGAGTAACGAAGTCCCGCTGTTACTTTTAAATCATCTGAAAAAGTATAATCTACTGAGCCAAATACAGCCCAAGCAGTTGTGTCTTGTTGTTGACGTACAAAACCATCTAACTCACCAGCAGGTGACGAAAATGTATTGTAGCTGTAGTTTTCAATTGTAAGCTCTTCATCAAAGTAAAAAACACCCACTTGATAATTTAAATCACCATCAAAGTTACTAGATAAACGTAGCTCTTGCGTTAACTGATCGTGATCAGGAATACCATCAGCACTTTCTGAAGCGAATGGGATTATACCAGGACCTTGAAAGTTACCGTCATCAATAAATGCTGCACCATAACCGCCGTCGATGTCAGCGCGAGAATAAATTTCAGCACTTTCCCATGCAGAAATTGAAGTGATTGTGTGGTTTTTAAGTTCCCACTCAAGCTTTAAGCTTGCACCTTCAGATTCTACTTGTTGAGTAGAGCGAGATGCCGCATCTTGATAAACAACATCACTTTCGTAGTTGTCTACTAGCTCATTAGTACCTGCTTTAATTACGTTTGCACGAAAAGCAATTGGCGAGCCATCTAAGTCACGTGTGTGATAGTTTAATAAAGCAGTAAAATCATCGCCTTCATATAAAAACTGAACGCGTGCCGCTTTTTCAGTGTAACCACCCTGCTCGTCTTTAGCTTCAAAGCCTGGCGCTTGGTTATCAATGTAATCGTCTTTGTCTTGCCATAATAATGAAACACGAGCAGATAAACGGTCAGTTAAAGCACCGCCTACAGCACCACTCGTGTCTACAGCGCCACGGCTACCGTATGAAACAGAGCCATAACCATCAAATTCTTGGCTTGGTTTAACAGTATCAAACTTAACAAGGCCAGCTGGCGTGTTACGTCCAAATAAAGTTCCCTGTGGTCCACGTAATACTTCTACGCGTTCAACATCAAATACTGGGAAGCCTTTTAAAATTGCATTTTCTTGAACTACTTCATCAACAACAAGTGATACTGGTTGTGATGCATTCAAATCGAAATCGGTATTACCTAAACCACGAACGTAAAAGCGTGGGAATGAACGACCAAATGAAGATTCAATAGATAAACTTGGAATTTTCGCATTTAAAAAACGAATATCCATACCAGCTGAGCTATACGCATCAAGGTTATCACCTTGTAGAGCAGATACTGCTACTGGTACTTCTTGAGCGTTTTCTACACGTTTACGAGCTGTTACTTGAATAACTTCTAGTTGATTACTTTTTTTAGCTGTTTTTTCTTCAGCAGCTAAAGAAGAAAATGAAGTACCTGCTACTGCAGAGAACAACGTTGCATTGATTAGGGTAGCTAACGTAGATCTTTTCATTGCTTTCATGTTGGGTTTAACCTTTTTTGTGCACTCTTGTTCAACGGTTTTTTGTGTTGCGCAATGTATTCATTGCGGGCTCGTTCAATTTTTCGCGACTTGCGTCATGCGCGCGGACCTTATTACCGAGAGTACAAAAACGATGTTATAAGGCTGAACGAACGATTAAGATTATACCATTGTGTGACAATTTTACTGCATAAATATAGACATAATTAGAAACTTTTTTGCAACATTTAACTACAAAATCACGTGTTTTCATCACTATTTAGATACAAAATTCTAATATTGAGGACATATGTCCTTTATTGGATTTAATAAAATGGAGTAGGAAGAAGGGATTGTTTTACATGTTAACCTAAAATAGAAACACCTGTGTTTTTATTAAAAGCCGCCCAAGAGCTAACACCGATCAGTTAAGGTATTTTTGATCGGTTGACCGATCTTTTGGTTGCTTCACAATACCCTTATCATCTTTTG
>NZ_JADYXN010000268.1:0-560 GCF_015864285.1 Pseudoalteromonas sp. NZS100_1 | reverse complement strand
GGCTGGCCGGGGGCCACATCCACGAGCACGGTCGCGGGATAGAACCACCCCGTGCGATCAGGCACCTTACCGCCGGCTAGGACGCGCGCGCCCTTGGCGATGCTTTCCTCCACTCGGCTGTGAAGCTGATCGCGCTGCGCCTTGCTGACCAGCGGGCCAAGCTTGGTGGCATCATCAGTGGGATCGCCCATCTCGATAGCGCGAAACTTTTCGACATAGCCCTCGACAAAGGCGTCGTAATTCTTCTCGGTGACGATGAAGCGCTTGGCGTTCACGCAGGTCTGGCCATTATTGTAGATTCGCCCGGCCACGCAGGTTCTGATCGCCAGATCGAGATCGGCATCGTCGAGCACCAGATAGGCGTCGTTAGAGCCGAGTTCGAGGACGGTCTTCTTGACCAGTTTACCCGCCTTGGCGGCCACTGCACGGCCTGCGCGATCACTGCCCGTCAATGTGACACCGCGCACGAGATCGTTTTCGATGATCTTGTCCGACTGTTCGTGCGAAATGACGAGTACGCCGAACAGGCCCTTGGGCAGCCCGGCGCGTTCGTAAAGGTC
>NZ_JADYXN010000267.1:0-560 GCF_015864285.1 Pseudoalteromonas sp. NZS100_1 | reverse complement strand
CCAAACGAAACGCAAATCCGTCGCGGGTCATGGGCTGCCCGTTGGCATTGAGGAATATCTCGGCAGCTTGCGCTTTGGGCCGTATCGCAAGCCACGCGCGCAATGCGAACTGAGACTCCTTCCAGAGCGGGAGGACCCGTTCACGCCGTCCCTTGCCCATGATGTGCACGGTGGACAGGGAGCGGTCCGGGAAATCGCGCAGTTGTAGCGTTACGAGTTCCGACACCCTCAGCCCGCCAGCATAGGCCAGATGCAGCATTGCGCGATCGCGGGTGCCAAGGCGTGTCCGGGGATCCGGGGCGTCGAGCAAAGCCTTGATCTCTGCACGGTCGAGGTAGTCGATCAGCGCCTTGTCGGTCTTCTTGGTAGGGATCGATCTGACGCGAAGGGCCTGATCCAGGCAGGCCGGAATACGATACTCGATGTAGCGGAAGAAGGACCGGATCGCGGCGAGCCTGCCATTGCGGGTCCGAACACAGCTGCCGCGACCGTTCTCGACATGGTCAAGGAAGGCCATGATCATGTCGGTGCCGAGATCCTCGATCTCGAGATCGGTCGGC
>NZ_JADYXN010000266.1:0-562 GCF_015864285.1 Pseudoalteromonas sp. NZS100_1 | reverse complement strand
CGCGCCTGATCGCGCGACCCGAGGAGCGGCGCATCCTGATGGTGATTTCCGATGGTGCGCCGGTCGACGACAGCACCCTGTCGGTCAATAGCGGCACCTATCTGGAGCGACATCTGCGCCAGGTGATCGACTGGATCGAGAACCGGTCGCCGGTCGAGCTGTGCGCGATCGGCATCGGGCACGACGTGACGCGCTATTACAGCCGCGCGGTGACGATCATGGACGCCGAGCAGCTGGGCGGGACGATGGTCGAGCAGCTCGCTGGATTGTTCGACATCGACTAGCTCGCCGCCCCGCCGGGGCCGGCGATATGACGCGCCAAGGCATCGGCCAGATAGGCGAAGACATGGTCGAAGCGGCTTAACGAGCGCAGGTCGGGGTGCATGAGCAGCCACATCTCGACCTCGGGCGCGAAATCGGCGGGAAGCAGGCGCACCAACCCGCCCGACAGCGGCGCATGGCACACCCCGATCCCGCACCCCGCCCGGATCGCCGCGAGTTGCGCCATGTCGCTGTCGGACCGCAGCGCGAAGTCGTCGCGCGCGATGCGCTTCCCCGCAAC
>NZ_JADYXN010000265.1:0-562 GCF_015864285.1 Pseudoalteromonas sp. NZS100_1 | reverse complement strand
GGTTGGCTTGCTTTTTTGCGGTTCTTTGCAAAAAACGAGCAAACTGTTTTAGTCCTTTTGAGCAACTTGTTATATGCTTTTTAGTTAGAAAACACATAACATTTAAAAAATATAAAGGTTAATTACATGGAATGAGTAGAATTAAAAAACCTACCACCACTTGCCACTAACCGTGAATTTGAGCCGCTTACACTATTGTTAATTATTCACGCTAATCGAGTTAGGCGAAAACTGTGTAGCAACAAATATAAAACTTTTTGATCGCGCTAAAACTTCCACGAAAAAGAACGAAACAAGCGCGAAACTTTTAATAAAAATACAAAAGCCACACAAATAAAGATCGAACAAGTGGTGGCATATAACGAGGCTGTAGAATAACTCCAACAGCCAAACCCAATTAAAAAATCGAGTTCCTGTAATTAACACTAAGCGCTTTTAAAGCATTAGGTAACGCATTTGGAACCCTATAAAACAGGCTGTTTTTCTTAAAAAAGAGAAATTCTACAGCCTCAACGCCTTGCTAAGAGGCAAAAAATAGTTTGCTAAAATGTTTGAGGAACGA
>NZ_JADYXN010000264.1:0-562 GCF_015864285.1 Pseudoalteromonas sp. NZS100_1 | reverse complement strand
CCAGCACGACCACGCCCGCGCCTTCGCCCATGACGAAGCCGTCACGGTTGACGTCATAGGGACGCGACGCCTTTTCCGGCGTGTCGTTGAAGCCGGTCGAGAGCGCACGCGCCTGGGCGAAGCCGGCGATGCCGATCGGGCAGATCGCGCTTTCCGCGCCACCCGCCAGCATCACGTCGGCATCGTCCATCGCGATCATGCGCGCGGCGTCGCCGATCGAGTGGGCGCCGGTCGAACAGGCGGTGACGACGGCGTGGTTCGGACCCATCAGGCCGTATTTGATCGAGACCTGGCCCGAGATCAGGTTGATCAGGCGACCATGGACGAAGTGCGGCGAAACCCGGTTGGGGCCCTTGTTGGCCAGCACCAGCGATTCGCTTTCCATGCCCGGCACGCCGCCGATGCCCGAACCGATCGAGCAGCCGGCGCGCAGGCGCTCTTCTTCCGACATATTGTCCAGGCCCGCGTCGCGCAGCGCCTGGCTGGCGGCGGAAATGCCATAGACGATGAACGGATCGACCTGGCGCTGGATCTTGTGGTCGACGTCCAGCGAGGCGTCATA
>NZ_JADYXN010000263.1:0-563 GCF_015864285.1 Pseudoalteromonas sp. NZS100_1 | reverse complement strand
GCGTAGACTTCAAGTTCTGATAGGCTAGAACAAAATGGCCGGTCTCCCAGGAGACCGGCCCTTTTGCTTTGTTAGCGTTCTGAAGCCGGTCGGCATGACCGGCGGCTCGCAGAACGCGGCAACAATAATAGGGTTGTGGATCGATGCCTCGATCCACATCAGGGGGAAGCGAAAACCATGACCGACCGTCCGGACACTCTCAGCCGCCGCATGCTGATGCGCGGCGCCATGGGCGCGGCGGCAATAGCCGGTGCGGCACCCGCCCTCGCCCAGCGCGACCGCAAGGTGGCGATGAGCGATGATCCCAAGGCAATGGTCGCCACGCTGACCGACGGCATCTTCATCAACAGCAACGAAAATCCGCTCGGCCCCGCCCCCGCCGCGTTGCAGGCGCTGTCCGGGCTCGATCCGCTCGCCGGCCGCTATGGCATGGCCTTCGCCTCGAAGCTGGAAAGCCTGTTCGCCCGCCAGAACGGGCTGACGCCCGACCAGGTCCAGGTCCATCCCGGCTCCTTCATGCCATTGCGCTCGGTCGCGCTGACCTACTCGTCGAAAACCCGCCC
>NZ_JADYXN010000262.1:0-564 GCF_015864285.1 Pseudoalteromonas sp. NZS100_1 | reverse complement strand
CAGGCCTTTGTCGAGACCGATCCGGCCTATCTCACCGGCCTCATCGACCTCAACATCCTGGCGGTGACGCGGCTGTCCCGCGCCATTGCGCCGCGGTTGGCGGCCAGGGGCGCCGGCACGCTGATCAACATCACATCGGTCACCGCGCTGATGCCGGACGGCTTCACCGCCGTCTATCCCGCGACCAAGGCTTATGTGCTGGCCTTTACCGAGGCACTGCAGGTCGAACTGGGCGGCAAGGGCGTGAAGGTGCAGGCGGTGCTGCCCGGTATCACTCGCACCGCTATCTGGACGGTGGAGCAGATTGCCGGCCTGCCGCCGCACATGGTGATGGATGTCGAGGTGATGGTCGACGCGGCGCTGGCCGGGCTCGACATGGGCGAGGCGATCACCATTCCGGCCCTGCCGGATCGCGCTGACCTCGACGCCTATCTCGCTGCGCGGGCCGCGCTTCGGCCCAACCTGTCGCTCAAGGATGCGGCGCCCCGTTATCGGGTGACCGCCTGACCTCTTTTGTCACCCCCGCTTTCGCGGGGGTGACGGGAATTTTCCAGGGAGAAAAAT
>NZ_JADYXN010000261.1:0-565 GCF_015864285.1 Pseudoalteromonas sp. NZS100_1 | reverse complement strand
AGCGTCTAATATGTCGTCAATCACGATACGTTGCTCTTTTTCAGGCTCTCGACCTAGCTTAAAAATAGCCTCACCGGCTTTTGCAGCAAGCTTTAATGCTGTTATTGATTTTTGCTTGTTTTCTTCGGTTAAATCAAACGACCACCATTGGCAGATTTTGATTGCACTGCCAAAAAAACTTATTAAATTATCTCTTTTAATGTGCAATTTTTGACTTACTCTGTTATATCTTCTTTCAAAACGTTCGATATTATCTTCAAGCTCTACAGACTCGTAATCACGCTTTATGTTTATCATGGTTATTCCTTTAAATTATGTCGGTTTTTGGGGCGTTTTGGGTGAAATTAAAGGTAATCGCCATCAATATAAAACTGCGGAATAAAGTCTGATTGCACGTTTAATTCGTTACCAAGGTCTTTTGCCATGCACGTTAAACCTAGCAAGACAATTGGCATGTAAAAATCAGTTTGTTGGTAACCTTTATCTAAGAATCGCTCATGGTACTCCCAGCTATCATTCAATGCATCTGCTAAGGCGGTACTCGGAGTAGTCTCTCCTTGCACCG
>NZ_JADYXN010000260.1:0-565 GCF_015864285.1 Pseudoalteromonas sp. NZS100_1 | reverse complement strand
CGCCGCCCAGGGCGACGTAAAAAAAGGGAAGGACCCCGGTTTCCCGGAGCCCTTCCGACAGATGCGTCAGGCGCGGCGGCTGCGCGCAGGCTGCATCGGTGCCTGTTCGTTGCGACGGAAGACGTGCAGCGGGACGCCAGCGGTGCGCATCTTGCGGGCGAAGTCGATCTGGACGCCCGATCCTTCGCACACGACTGCCTCGACGGGACGCAGGCTTGCGATGCGGTCGTTGCGCAGGAACCCCGCCTTGTTGCCGTGACGACGCTCGAGCATCATGCGCACCAGCTTGACGTCGCGCGAGGACGCCCATGCTGCGGCGATGGCGTCGGCTCCCTTGTTCATCGCGGTGGTCATCAGGACCATCGAGGGGATGCGGCGCTTGATCTGGTCGAGGCGTTCGAAGAGCTGCTCGTGGTCGTGCCATTCCATGCCGCCCGAGAAGGCGACGACAGGCCCGGTCGGGTTGTGCTCTTCCCGCTTCTTGGCGGCGCGTGCGGCCAGATAGTCGGCTCCGTCGATCATCGAGGCGGTGAGCTTGGAGGAGACGCGGCTGCCGCGCACGGTC
>NZ_JADYXN010000259.1:0-567 GCF_015864285.1 Pseudoalteromonas sp. NZS100_1 | reverse complement strand
ATTCCGGTATCGCAACGACATTGTGCGACCGGCCGCTGATCGTGCGGACGCTCGACATTGGCGGCGACAAGCCGGTGGCCTATCTGCCGATGGCGGCCGAGGAAAATCCGGCGCTGGGCCTGCGCGGTGTGCGCCTCAGCCTTGCCCGGCCGGACCTGATGCAGGTGCAGTTGCGCGCGATCCTGCGCGCCGTGCCGGCGGATCAGTGCCGCATCATGCTGCCGATGATCGCCGACCTGTCCGACTATCGCGCGGTCCGAGCGATGCTGGACGCGGAAAAGGCGGCGCTGGGTATCGACGCGCCGGTACCGCTGGGCGTGATGATCGAGACGCCGGCGGCGGCGATGCTGGCGGACATGTTGGCGGCCGAGGCCGATTTCCTGTCGGTCGGCACCAATGACCTGACCCAATATACGCTGGCCGTCGATCGCGGCAACGCGGCGGTGTCGCACCGGATCGATGCGCTGCATCCCGCCGTGCTGCGCCTGATCCGCGAAGTCGGGCGCGGCGCGCAGCGTCATGGCCGCTGGGCCGGCGTCTGTGGCGGCCTTGCCTCCGATCCGCTGG
>NZ_JADYXN010000026.1:0-60521 GCF_015864285.1 Pseudoalteromonas sp. NZS100_1 | reverse complement strand
TTGTTCTATATTCACAAAAAAATCCGTAGTTAGTTTCCTAACTACGGATTTTGCATGATCGTTTGGATCGGTCAACCGGTCATTTTCTTAACTGATCGGCATTAGCCAATTGGCGCTTTTTATTTATATAACGGGTTGTTTATATAGCCAGTTTATTCACCGTAATTAGACTCAAAAAAACTTTCTAAAATAATAACCGCAGACATATTATCTACATTACCTTTGCCTAAGTTTTTATAGCCACCACTTTCAAAAAGTCGCGCTTTAGCATCCGCAGTCGTTAAACGCTCGTCTTGTGTTTGCACCGGAATGCCATAATGATTATGTAATCTGTTGGCAAACTTTTTTGCTTTAAAGGTAACCTCTTGTGACGTTCCATCCATATTTAGTGGTAAGCCAACAACCATTAAGTCAGGCTGCCATTCGGTTACTTGTACAGCAATATGGTCCCAGTTAGGAATGCCATCTTGTGCTTTTACAGCCTTAAGGCTAGACGCGCTGCCTGTTAGCTCTTGCCCAATAGCAATACCAATACTTTTGGTGCCAAAGTCAAAGCCCATTACAGTGCGTTCGCCTTGCGGCTTAAGCGATTTTTTTGTCATGTGTATCTTGTTTAAGTTTGCTAAGGGTTAAATTACTATTATGCGTGACCAGCTTCAGGGCTGAGTTGGCTAATATCAAAGCCCAACATTGAAACTGCTTTTTCCCATCGTTTTTCAACGGGGGTATCAAAAATGATCTTCGGATCGGCTTCTATGATCAACCAACTGTTATCAAGTAACTCTTGTTCGAGTTGTCCTTGCTCCCATCCTGAATAACCCAATGTAATAATAAATTGTTCAGGTGCTTGTGCGGTAGTTAAGCTTGCTAAAACATCTTTTGAGGTAGTGATCATAATATCGCTACTGAGTTTTTGGCTTGCTGAATAACCTGATTGAGGAGAGTGCAAAACAAAACCACGGTCAGTTTTAACGGGTCCGCCTGCAAACACACTTACTTTTGCTGCGTTTTGAGTTTTGTCGTTATCAATTTCTATTTTATCTAAAAGTTCGCCAACAGTAACATCAATAGGTTGGTTTATTACCAAGCCCATAGCCCCATCTTCATTGTGCTCACAAATATAGGTAACAGCACGTTTAAAAAAAGGGTCTTGCATCGACGGCATCGCGATTAAAAAATGATTTTCTAATGACTGCATAGATTTCACCCTTTTTAGTTAATGAACTTTGAGTATGGCACATACCTTTGTTTTTAAAACTAAAAAAGCACTTTCATACAGTTTAAAAATTAATAGTTAATAACTATATTAAAATTTATGACACAAAAGTGCTTTTAATAACGATAGGTAGATACTTATTTATCTAGCTAGCTAGCTTTCTTTCAATGGCATCAAACAAAATACCTGTAATAGAAATATCATAAGCAGCTTCAATTTCGCGTACGCACGTTGGTGCAGTTACGTTAATTTCAGTTAATTTATCGCCAATAATATCTAAACCTACAAATATTAAGCCTTTTTCTTTAAGCGTTGGTGCAACCGCTTGCGCTATTTTTAAATCTGACTCGCTAAGTGGACGCGCTTCGCCTCGACCGCCAACAGCTAAATTACCGCGTGTTTCACCATTTTGTGGAATTCGCGCTAAACAATACGGAATAACCTCACCATCAATAACCAATACGCGCTTGTCGCCTTGTTTGATCTCTGGGATGTAATTTTGCACCATAGCAAAGCGGCTGCCGTGCTCGGTTAGCGTTTCACAAATTACACCAATGTTGGCATCGTCTTCTCTAAGGCGGAAAATAGATGCGCCACCCATGCCATCAAGGGGTTTTAAAATAATGTCTTTATGCTCGGCTAAAAACTCACGAATTTGTTTTTGGCTACGTGTAACAAGTGTGTCTGGCGTATGTTCGCTAAACCATGCTGTAAATAGCTTTTCGTTAGCATCGCGAAGGCTTTGTGGCTTGTTAATTATTAACGTACCTTCTTGTTCTGCACGCTCTAAAATATACGTCGCGTAAATGTATTCGGTATCAAAAGGAGGATCTTTTCGCATTAAAATAACATCAAGGTCGGCAAGGGCTATAGTGGCTTTTTCTTCAAGCTCGTACCATTTTTCTGCATTATTAAACACTTGCGCTTTAGACGCTGTAGCGTACGACTTACCTTTACGAAGAGATAAATCATCCATCTCCATATAATAAATTTCGTAGCCGCGTTCTTGCGCTTGCATCATCATTGCAAAACCGGTGTCTTTTTTGATGTTAAATCCACTAATAGGATCTGAAATAATACCTAACTTAATTGCCATGCGCTGTGCCTTACTATAAATGTTACTGTTTATATGAGGGTGCTTTTAGTTATTTCAATTAGCTAAATCGCCAAATTGAAGTTGTAATGCACTTAAGACCGTTAAAGCGGCTGTTTCCGTTCGTAAAACGCGCGGGCCTAAGCGAATATCCACAAATTCTAGTTGTTTAGTTAGTGCCATTTCATCGTCGGTAAAGCCACCTTCTGGGCCGACTAAAAAGCGTACGCCATCTTTAGGTACCGTAATGGTTTTAATGCTGTGCTCAGCACGAGGATGAAGAGTGAGCTTAATTGCATTGGTTTGTTGTGCAAGCCATTGTTTTAAATCTACAGGAGGATGAATAATTGGCACAAAATTACGCCCAGATTGCTCTGCCGCTGCTATTGCAATTTTTTGCCATTGTTGGTGTTTTTTCTCAAGACGATCGCCCACTAGTTTCACGCCACAGCGCTGACTAAAAATAGGGGTGATTTCGGTAATGCCCAGTTCAACTGACTTTTGAATTGTAAAATCCATTTTATCACCACGGGATACACACTGGCCTAAATGAATTTTAAGCGGGGATTCTACATCATGAGGATTAAGCTCTAATGGCATTACGACGACTGTTTTTTTTGTTACCTCAATTATTTCACTAAGGTATTCGCCGCCTTCGCCATTAAAAATAGATACATGCTCGCCTACTTTCATGCGCAGCACTCTGCCAATATGCCCTGCAGCATCGTCATCTAAAGTTACAGGAGTGTTTAGGGCAATACTCGATGTTTGATAAATATGAGGAACTCGCATAGGGCGTCACTTATTACTTAGCGTAAAAATATGTACTGCTATGGTAAGTAAGCTGGGAGCTGTGCGCAATTATTTATTTTTATTAAGTTGCTCTGCAAGGTCTATTAAATCTTGTGGTGTGTGCGCTATATCGTGGTGATTTTGCGAAGGTTCTGTTAACGTCTCGTCAGTAACTAGGCTTAGTGTATAGCCTGTATCATCAAAGCTTATTAAAAAGCGCTTTTCATGTAACGAGTTATAAATAAAGCGTTGTTTATCGCTTGCTAGTAAGTAATCGGTACTATTAAAAAGGACTCCGTGTAAATCGTGATGCTCTTTTAGATAGTTAATTAATTCAGAAACGCTTATTTCGTTTTCAAGGTCGCAATAACTATAGTCTTTAATAAGTTCGTCAAACATCATTTTTACTAACTGGCGGGTATTACTGCCTGCTGCAATAAGCGTACTCGCTTTTGTTTTACCATTATTATTTACATAGTATTCGGCAAATGCGCGGCTAAATTCGTTGTCTATGTCAATTAACAAGTAATTCGTTATTTCAAGTGGCATAGAGCTAGGACCTTGTTGCATTTAAGTAATTACCATTATTACTTAAATGCAGACTTTTAATGGCTGTATTTTAGTAAAAAGGTCTAAAGAGAAAACATGCTAATAAGTAAATAACCTATAGCACAAAAAACAGCAAACTCTATACATGCTACCCCAATATTATCTTGATGGTCTATTTCAAGAGCCGTATCAATATTTGGTAAAGAGATAACTTTTATCACATACGTTAAGCTGTAAAGCAGTATCCACATTACACCGCAATGCATAACGAGTGTAAATATGTTTTCTACCATTTTACCATTTTGAAATGCAGCACTAGATAAACCAGCGTACACAGCCAGTGCCAAACCAATTGATTTACCTGCGTACCTTATTCCAATAGACGTATTTTCTAGATTGAAGTTACTTTGCAGTGAAGCACCTTGATTTGCTTTTGCAAAACGGTGCTCTCGTATTTTACTATCAAGTGCAAACATTCCCTGAAGTGTAAAAAAGCTAACGCAAGCAATAAGTAAGTTACTAAACCCTTGGGTATGTGTCCACGTGTATAAACCAAGTGCAATAATACAGTTGGCGATTAACATGCCGGAATCTACCAGTGCAGCACATACATTTTGCTTTAATATGGCGGCTTCTTCATTAAACCTGTGGAGTATCCATTTTCTATGAATTAAATGGCCCACTTTTATAAAAGTGAATAAAAGAATAATAATAATTAACACTTTTAACGGGTTTGACTGTGCGGTACTTATGCTTATTTCGTCAAATAAGAAAGCCATAGTGGCTATAACAACTGATATTTCAGATGCAAAACTAATACCCATGGCAAAGTTGTCGTGTTGTGCTAGCTCATCTTTAAGCGCTTGTTTTGCTTTGATTTGAGTGACAACTCGTAAACAAAAAATAGTTATGCAAATAACCGCAAAACTAATGGCAATCGCAATAAAACTAGTGTTAGATAAAGACAAATATGACATGGTGATCCTAATTAAGTTAACCTTTCTAGGTTTTAATCATTCTAGTACGGTTATTGATGATATAAAAGAGAGGATTGATGAGTAACGTAAAGCAACTTCCTATTCAATTACAAAAACTTGGCTTAGAGCGCTTCGAACAATTATATCCACAGCAAAGTAATGAAAGCGAAGTTATACGATTACTCGCCTTGAGCGACTTTGCTTGGCGTTGTTTGGAATCACAACCTGATTTAAAGACTTGGCTATTATGCAAAGACGAAATACAAAATAGAGTAATAGATTCTCCTTTTAAAAACCTTAATTTAGCTGACATTGATGAAGTGCAGTGCCATAAAGTACTTCGCCAATATCGTGAAAAGTACTGGCTTAAAGTCGCCTTTTTAGATTTATGCTGTAATAACCCCATTGCCGATAGCATTAATTACATAAGCCAACTGGCTGATATGCTAATTAATAGTGCTAACCAATGGGCGCATGCACAGGTGGCTAAAGTAAATGGTGAGCCGCTTGATGAGCAAAACCAAGCAATGCCATTAATGGTTTTAGGGATGGGGAAGCTCGGTGGACAAGAGCTAAACTACTCCTCTGATATTGATCTCATTTTTGCATATCCGCGCAGTACAAAAACCCAAGGTGGCCGCAGAAGCCTTGAGGCCCAAGTATTTTATACCAAAGTTGCACAAAAGCTCATTGCATCACTTAACCAAGCCACCGGTGACGGACAAGTATTTAGAGTTGATATGCGCTTGCGCCCGTTTGGCGAAAGTGGTCCTTTGGTTATGAGTTTTAACGCTATTGAAGATTACTACCAAGAGCAAGGTCGCGATTGGGAGCGCTACGCAATGTTAAAAGGGCGCTTAATTGGCACGCCTAATAAATATTGGGATGAATTTATTAAGCTTTTAAAGCCGTTTGTTTATCGCCGGTATATTGATTTTTCGGTGATTGAATCACTGCGTAAAATGAAGCTAATGATTGCACAAGAAGTGCGTCGAAAGCGCTTAACTAATAATATAAAGCTCGGTGCAGGTGGCATACGTGAAGTTGAGTTTATAGTGCAAGCCCTGCAAATGGTACGAGGTGGGCGAGAGGCTAATTTACAAACTCAATCACTACTTAAAGCATTAAATGAGTTGGCACTCAACCAAGTTATTGATGAGCAAGAAGCAAGCGAACTTAAGCGCAATTATCTTTATTTACGAAAAGTTGAGCAGTACTTACAAATATTTGATGATCAGCAAACGCAAACACTTCCCGATGATGAATTAAATCAACAGCGTTTAAATTTATTATTAGAACAAGCCGATTTTGATGCCACTTTAAGCACTATTGAAAAGGTGATGAAGCAAGTTAACGGTGAGTTTGCGCTTGTTATTGGCGAGGAAACCGCGCCACTTGATACTTGTGAAGGCGCATTTATTAGTGCTTGGGATCATGGCGATGTGAGCTTTTTAAAAGAAGCTAGAGATGAGTGGCAAACACCCCTTAACGATTTTAAATTAAGGTTGTCTAAGGTAAACATAGGTAACCGAGGGCGTGACATTCTTGATAAATTAATGCCTGTTTTATTAAGTCAGTTAAATGACTTTAATGCCAGCGCAGCTGCTTTTACAATGGTTTGCCAAATTTTTAATAAAATAATTTCACGTACTGCTTATTTAGAATTACTGTACGAAAACCAAGGTGCATTAAAGCAACTCGTTTTACTGTGTTGTCATAGCAAATGGATAGGCGAGCACATTTCTCGCTACCCTATATTGCTAGATGAGCTAATAGACCCGGCTGTTCTTTATAAACCGACACCATTAACCGCTTATAAAGATGAAATAAGACAGTATTTTTTACGAATAGAGCATGACGATTTAGAACTGCAAATGGAGTCGCTTAGGCAATTTAAGCAAACGCATCAATTACGAATTGCTGCTGCCGATGCAACCGGTGTTCTTGATGTAATGAAAGTAAGCGATCACTTAACTGTACTGGCTGAGGCGATAGTTGACCAAGCTGTTAATATTGCATGGCATAATACTGTTAAGCGTTTTGGCATGCCCCCTGGCACTGATGACGAAAACAAAGGCTTTGCTGTTATTGCATATGGTAAAACAGGTGGCTTAGAAGTAGGGTACGACTCAGATTTAGACTTAGTATTTGTACACAATCATGATGGCTCAAGCCAAACAAATGGTGAAAAACCGATAGATTCTCGGCAGTTTTATTTAAAACTCGCTCAGCGCTTAATGCATTTATTTAATACTCGTACTGCATCGGGTATTTTGTATGAGCTTGATACGCGATTACGCCCTGAAGGTGCATCAGGTTTACTTGCTATCAATTTAGAGAGCTTTAATCACTATCAGCAAACTCAAGCATGGACGTGGGAACATCAAGCACTTGTGCGGGCTCGGTTAATTTTGGGCCAAGACGATCTTATAGAGCGTTTTTCACAAATTCGTAAAAGTATTCTTTGCCAACAGCGCGATGATACCGTGTTAAAAGCCGATGTAATAAAAATGCGCGAAAAAATGCGCGACCATCTAGCGAAAGGAAATACTGAACAATTTGATTTAAAACAAGATATTGGCGGTATGGCTGATATTGAGTTTATTACGCAATATTTAGTACTTAAACACGCGAATGAGTTTGAGCAGCTTACCGTTTATTCAGATAACGTAAGAATATTAACGGATGCAGCAAATATAGGCTGTATTACTAAAGAGCAAAAACAGCAGTTGATCAAAGCGTATATTGATTATCGCTCGTGTTATCACGTGCTGAGCTTGGATCAAAAAGGCAAATTGATCTCGCGAGAAGCTTTTTTACAAGATATTACTAACGTAACGAATATTTGGAATAGTATTTTTGAATTGAATTGAATTGAATTGAATTGAATTGAATTGAATTGAATTGAATTGAATTGAATTGAATTGTAAAACCCAAGCGCTTGCTTGGGTTTTTTGTACGTGTAAACCCTTAAACCTTTAGCTTTAAACAGTTTGTTCGCACAAATTCTGATGGTAACTCTGTAATAACCGCTGCTCTTTGTTTGTGGCAAAAGTAAGTGTAAACCTCATGCTCAAAGTCGTCATTTATAGCACGACCAATTTGATAAAGTGCTGAAGTAAAGTTGCTGTCTACTCTAAAATGATCTTTAACTACGTAGTCTTTACTTAAATACCAGTAAAGCTCAATACCTTCATTTTTAGCATATTGATAGAGTACGTCTTTAAGTGTTGTGCCATTTTCAAAGCGCCTAGGTTCAACTTCTCCAGTCCAAGTGGTCGGCATTGGATCAACTGTTCGCGCACGTTCCGCTAATACTCTATCCAAGGTTTGTTCTGGTGTTTTAAGTTTTAAAACAAATTGATCTCGTTCTTTATTACTTTTTACTTGGTTACGAATAGAGGAGTAAAAACGTGATAATCCTTCGGCAGCTGCATTTTTAGATTTTTTAATATCAAATAAAGAACCATCACTCAACAAAAAGTATACGGCGAGTGCTATTAGTACAGCTGCAAATGATAAATGCCTAATCCAAAACCACATGATTATTACCCACCTTATTTGTTCCTATTATTGTTATACCATTACTTTTTATAAAAAGAAGGGGCATTTTTATCAGGTCGAGTTTTAAAACGACGGTGTAGCCACATATATTGTTCGGGTGCGGCATTAACAGATTGTTCCATGCGTTGATTTACACGTGTTACATCAGCCTTATTATCACCACTGGGGAAGTTTTCAAGCTCTGGCAGTATTTCTAAGTGATATTTACCATTTTCATCACGGCGAGTTATTAAACTCATTGTTTCGCAGTTTTTACTGCCTGCAAACATAAGAGTACCCGTTGTAGTTGCAGCGTCAGGTACTGCGTAAAATGGGACAAATTCACAGCGGTTACGACCGTAATCTTGATCGGGTAAGTAATAACATACCTTTTTATTTTTTAATGCTTTTAGTAAACCTTTTACATCTTTTCGACCGATTAAATATTCGTTAGAGCGAAGGCGCCCATTAGTCGTAAAGTATTCCATTAGTGGGTTGTTATGAGGGCGATAAAAGCCAACACCCTGACACTCTAAGCCCATAATACGGCTAGCCATTTCAAGATGCAGAATATGAGGTACAAGCAATAAAACACCTTTACCAGACGCTTGTACGCGTTCAAAGTGCTCAAGCCCTTTAAAAGACCCTAATGCTTTTTGTGCTCGCCACTGCGGCCACCACCAGGCCATGCCAGTCTCAACCATTGCAATACCGGTGTTTTCCATATTTTTGAGCACAAGGTCTTTTTGATCTGCTTCGCTCATATCAGGAAAACACAGCTTAATATTTACTTCTGCAATATGGCGACGGCGCTTCATAAATTTATGAACTAAGCGGCCAAGTTGTTTACCCATTGCCAATTGTAGTTTTTGCGGTAACCAAGAAATTAAATATAAAAATAGAACGCCAATCCACGTTAACCAGTATCGAGGGCCCAAAAAAGTTGCTTTAAAAGGAGATGAGGTGACCACAAAAATATCTCTGAGAATAAAAACGATAGTTTAACGCTAAGCGCTGTAAAATACAAAAAGCCAGCATTTAGCTGGCTTTCAATGTGTTCATACTACATGAGTAATGATATTTAAGCGGCTTTTAAACCTTGATTTATAGCAACTAAATCTTCACTTGTTAGTGTACCCGCCGCTTGTTTTAAGCGAAGGGTAGATAACACATAACGGTAACGTACATCAGCAAGGTTACGCTTTGCATCGTATAAGTTTTGCGTACTTACTAGTACGTCAACAATGGTACGAGTACCTACTTCAAAACCAGCTTCAGTTGCTTTAAGGGCACTTTGAGCTGAAACAACGGCTTGCTCTAGCGCTTTGTAAGTAGCAATATCTGAAACAACTTGATTATAAGATGTAATCACTGTGCGAGTTACTGCACGGTAATTTGTTTCATAGTCTTGGCTAGCACCTACGTAAAATGCACGGGCTTGATTTGTTGCAGCAACTGTTGCACCACCTGAATATAAAGGTACGCTAAAGTTAAGCCCTACAGAGCTTGAGTCTGAACGTGGCTGATCATCAAAGTTAGCGCCATTTATTTGATTGTCTGTAAGAGAATCGCCGTAACTAGCACTTAGTGTTAGCTTTGGATAATGACCCGCTTTAGCTAATTCAATTTGATCTTTTGCAATATCAACCGTTACTTTAGACACTTGCAGGTTGATATTTTTATCTTCAGCTACTTTAACAAAGTCGCTTGAGCGCTTAGTTGGTTTAGTTGTTGAGAAAGTATCTGTATTTAAAAAGTCTAATTTTTCGTGGTATTTACCTGTAATCTCACGAAGTTGCTCGCGAGCGGTTTCTACAGCATTACCTGCAATAATTTCTTGCGCTACCGAGTTATCAAACTGAGCTTGCGCTTCGTGTACGTCTGTAATTGCTGTTAAGCCTACCGCATAACGTTGTTTTGTTTGCTCAAGTTGACGTTCAATTGCACGTTTTTCAGCTTCAACAAATTCAAGGTTATCACTGGCGCTTAATACGTTAAAATAACCCTCAGCAACGCGTACAATTAAGTTTTGTTTAGCTGCATCGTATAGACCGCTTGCTTGAAGCGCTTGCTTGTCGGCAATATCTAACGTATTCCAGGCACCTAAATCAAATAATGTTTGGCTTAAACTTACACCACGAGAGAATTGGTCTGTGTCACTTTCAACTTTTACTTGGTTAGATAAATCGCCAACGCTTTGGTACGACGTTGCATCGCTTTTTGTATAACCCATAGTTAAACCAATTTGAGGTAGTAGTGCACTCATCGCCAAATCGCTTTGGTAAGACTGCGCATCAGCTTGGGCTTTGGCTTTTAAAACAGTAGGATCGTTAGCTGTTGCTATTTCAAAAACTTGTAGTAAATCTTCAGCTTTCACTGCTGTTGCACCTAGTGCGCATGATAAACTAACTAGCGCCGCAAGAATGTTCTTTTTCATGTGGGGTTCGGTCCTTAGACAATTTTTGTACTAAAAGCATGTTAACCTGTTTTACTCCATAACAAAAAAAATAATTAGTAAAACAGTATGTTCAAGTGTAACAGAATATATTAACGCATTTTAAAGCTTTAGATAAGTAGGAAGTAGGTACATGGTTGATAAAAAACTCGTTCAATTTACACATAAAGATGTAGATTTAAAGCCAATAAAAAACCTTTATAAAGGTTTTTTTCAGGTTGATTTATACCAGTTTGAACATGCTCTTTTCGCAGGTGGAAAATCTAAAGTAATTAGCCGAGAAATATTAGAACGTGGCGATGCCATTGCAGTACTCCCTTACGACCCAATTTCAGATACTGTTCTTTTAATTGAGCAAATACGTATTGGCGCTATTAAAAGCAAGCATTCGCCTTGGCTACTAGAGTGTATAGCCGGAATGACAGACGGCAGTACCGACTACGAATCAGTTGTAAAAAAAGAAGCGTATGAAGAAGCAGGGCTTGAATTAACTGAGCTTGAATTTATGCTTTCGTACCTATCAAGCCCTGGTGGTACAACTGAGCGCTTACATTTATATTTAGCGCGTACTGACTTAAGCCAAGTAAAATCAGGTGTATATGGTCTTGAAACTGAAGGGGAGGATATAAAAACTCACATTCTATCAGTTGATGATGCGTTAGTGCGCCTCAATAACGGTGAAATGGATAATGCGGCAACGGTTATTTGTATGCAGTGGCTTGCGCTTAATCGCGAAAAAATGGCAAACAAATGGGCATAAACTTTTACTAAAATTCTTACTAAAACTATGGCGGTACTTTGACAGCACGATTAGCAACAAAACGATATATTCAAAGCCTCCCAAAGTATTTAACACTTTGTGAGCATAACTATGTGCGACTATTAAAGTTGTTACCGAACGAGCGCAATTTAGGAAGCATTCGAGAAGTAAAACTTGGCAATAGTGAATTTGCTACAAAAATTGATGGCAGCGCAAAATACACTATGGATATTTCAATTAAGCAGCTAACAGGAATGGTTAAAGGGATTACGCCGCTGTATTTAACGGTGCGTTTGTATCACGATGCAAAAGTGGCTGAAATTGTTCATCACGATTACCATCAACGCATAAAACCATCGTACGGATACCCTAACCCTAAAATGCATCAAAAAGATGAAAAGTATCAACTTAATGCTTTTTTATACGACTGGTTAGTGGCCTGTGTAGAGCACGGACAAGCGACGTTAAATTGGGATGTAAATAATGGCTTGGTTTGATGATACATATACATTTGATAAATCATCTTTAAAAATTGCTCATATTACTGACAGCCATTTATTTGCAGACAAAAGCAGTGAGTACTTTAATGTAAATACTGCAGATCATTTTGAACAAGCCTTGGCACACATAGCTAAGCAATCAATAGACTGCATTATTTTTGGTGGCGATTTAACACAAGATCATAGTTTTGAATCGTACTTATTATTTAGTGAACTTATAAATGCCAGTGACATTACTTGTCCTGTATTTTGGGTGCCAGGTAATCATGATGAACTAGCAATGCTTAATCGCATAAGTGGTGGGCAAATAAATTCGGCTAAACATATTATTGCTAATGGGATTGAGCTACTTCTTATTAATTCTAAAGGGCCCACGCCCGCAGGATGGGTTACTGGCACGCATTTAGATGAAGTAACGGACGCTTTAGTCAACTCGAATAATAGTAAAGTTATATTTTGTCATCATAATCCGCTGCCAATAAACGGCTACCTTGATAAACACTTATTAGAAAATGGCCCACAGCTTTTAAATATCTTAGTTAATAGTAATAATGTATCTGCGCTTTTTCATGGGCATGTGCACAATGATTACGAACAAAGTTTTAGAGGGCTGCCCATATATGCGACCCCAGCCAGCTCAATACAGTTTGTAAAGCACACTTCACAGTGGGAGCAAAAAAATGCGGGACCAGCTTACAGAACGCTAAATATAAAGAGTAAAAAAGATAAAGTAGAAGTAAAAACGGAAGTAGTATGGCTAAACGCGTAATTTATATTCATGGCTTTAATAGTTCACAAAAATCATATAAAGCTGTGCGCTTTGGTGAGCTTATGGCAAACTATGACGTTGATTATTGTGTACCGAACTTAAACCACGAGCCCCTACAAGCTATAATTGAGCTTGAACAATTACTAACGCCAAATACCGTTTTATTAGGTAGCTCGTTAGGTGGTTTTTTTGCCACGTATTTATCGCAGCGTTATCAAATTCCTGCAGTGGTTATTAATCCCGCGGTCGCACCCTATAATTTATTACAGTCGTTACTTGGACCTAATTATAATCCGTATCAAGATTATCATTACGATTTAAATAACAGTCATATTGAGGCACTTAAATTACTCGCTGTAGATAAATTAGCATACCCTGAGTTACTGTACTTATTACAGCAAACAGGCGATGAAGTGTTGAACTTTCAACACGCAGTAAAATATTATTCGCAATGCAAGCAATTGATAGAATTTGGTGGCGATCATAGCTACGTTGAATTTGAACGCACCTTTGCAAGTATTGTAGATTTTCTTAAAATCACGTAAAACTAGTTAGCCTGAACTGAGGTTAGTTACTATATTAACGCTTTAGCGCATATAACAATAAAACTAGTAAAACGTATTAGAGCCTTAGCGGATATAAAGACAAAAACTATGAGTGATCAAAATTATAACGCCGAAGCCATTGAAGTACTTAATGGATTAGATCCGGTAAAACGACGCCCAGGGATGTACACAGATACAACACGTCCCAATCATTTAGGCCAAGAGGTTATCGATAACAGTGTCGATGAAGCTATGGCGGGTCATGCTACTCGTATCGACGTAATACTCCACGAAGACAATTCGCTTGAAGTAAGTGATGACGGGCGTGGTATGCCTATTGATATTCACCCAGAAGAAGGTATCCCTGGGGTTGAATTGATCTTCACTAAATTACACGCCGGTGGTAAGTTTTCTAATAAAAACTATCAATTTTCGGGTGGTTTACACGGTGTAGGTATTTCGGTAGTAAATGCGTTATCTACGCGTGTAGAAGTAACAGTAAGACGCGACGCTCAACAATACAGAATGGCATTTGAAAGCGGCGATAAAGTAGAAGACTTAAACGTAATTGGTACAGTCGGTAAACGTAACACCGGCACTACGGTTCGTTTTTGGGCTGATGTTAGCTACTTTGATTCACCAAACTACTCAATTACTAAACTTAATCATTTATTAAAAGCCAAAGCAGTTTTGTGCCCAGGGCTGCGAATTAAGTTTGTTAATAAGCAAACAAAAGAAACCCAAGAATGGTTTTATGAAACAGGCTTAAAAGACTATTTAGTTGAAGCAATTAAAGGTTTTGAAACATTACCGCAAGACCCGTTTGTTGGCGAATTTAAAAGTTCAATTGAAGGCGCTGACTGGGCTGTTGTATGGCTACCAGAAGGTGGTGAATCAATAGCTGAAAGCTACGTAAACCTTATTCCTACCGCGCAAGGTGGTACGCATGTAAATGGTTTACGCCAAGGTTTGCTTGAAGCAATGCGTGAATTTTGTGAGTTTAGAAACTTACTCCCTCGTGGTGTGAAATTAACTCCTGATGACATTTGGGATCGTTGTAGTTACGTGTTATCGGTTAAAATGCAAGACCCTCAATTTGCCGGTCAAACAAAAGAAAAACTATCATCACGCTCGTGTTCTGCGTTTGTATCGGGGGTTGTAAAAGACTCGTTTAGTTTATGGTTAAATGAACATACAGATACCGCAGAGTTATTAGCTGAGTTATGTATTTCAAATGCGCAAACTCGCTTGCGTGCAGCTAAAAAAGTAGTGCGTAAGCGTGTTACTGCAGGTCCTGCCTTACCGGGTAAACTTACCGATTGTAGCGCGGCCGATAACGACCGTACCGAATTGTTTTTAGTGGAAGGTGATTCTGCTGGTGGCTCTGCTAAACAAGCAAGAGACCGTGAGTTTCAGGCTATCATGCCGCTACGTGGTAAAATTTTGAATACCTGGGAAGTTGAGTCAGGCCAAATACTAGCATCACAAGAAGTACACGATATTTCAGTGGCGCTGGGTATTGATCCAGAATCAACCGATATGTCGGCATTACGCTACAATAAAATTTGTATATTGGCCGATGCTGACTCGGATGGACTACACATCGCAACACTATTATGTGCATTGTTTGTTCGCCATTTTCCAGAGTTAGTAAAAACAGGGCATGTGTATGTAGCAATGCCGCCATTATTTAGAATCGATATTGGTAAAGAAGTTTATTACGCACTTGATGAGCAAGAAAAAACCGCTATTTTGGCGCGCATAGAAGCCGAGAAAAAACGCGGAAAAGTAAACGTACAACGATTCAAAGGTCTGGGTGAAATGAACCCGTTACAACTGCGTGAAACCACGATGGATCCAAATACACGACGTTTAGTGCAGCTTACGCTTGATGAAGAAGTAGAAACCATGGAAATGATGGATATGCTGCTTGCTAAGAAACGATCGCCTGATCGTCGTCAATGGTTAGAAGATCATGGTAACAAGGCACTCGTTTAATTACCTGTGCTTAACACTAGGAGAGGCGAATGAAAAAACTACTAGGAAGTTTGCTGTTACTTGGGCTGACTACCGCTCCTGTAATGGCGAAAAATATACTCGATAAGCTCACCGTAGCACCGGGATTTGAAATAAGCTTATTTGCAAATGATGTAGAAAATGCACGTCAAATAGCCGTTTCAAAAAAAGGTATTGTGTATGTTGGCTCTCGTAAAGCGGGCAACGTATATGCGCTTATTGATCATAATAGCGATGGCGTAGCAGATAAAAAAATTGTTGTGGCTAAAGGCCTAAACATGCCCTCTGGCATAGCAATTAAAGATGGCGATTTATACGTAGGTGAAGTGCATCGTATTATTCGCTTTAAAAATATTGATACCCAATTAAAAGATCCAAAATTTGATGTGGTTTATGACGCATTACCGAGCGAGCGTCATCATGGTTGGAAATTTTTACGTTTTGCACCAACGGGCGAGCTAATCATTCCGGTGGGTGTACCGTGTAATATTTGTGCTGAGGATGAACGTTTTGGTCGTATTTTTGCGCTTAATGTAGAAACAAAACAAATAAAAACAATAGCCAAGGGCGTTAGAAACACCGTCGGTTTTGATTTTCATCCAGCTACTCAAGCTTTATGGTTTAGTGATAACGGTCGCGACATGATGGGCGATGATATTCCGCCTGATGAGTTAAACCGTGCAACGCAAGAAGGTGAGCATTTTGGTTTTCCGTATGTTCATGCCGGTGCAATTATTGACCCTGAGTTTGGTGAAGGTAAAAATATTGCCGATTACACGTCGCCAGCTCTTGCACTTGCTGCGCATGTAGCGCCACTGGGTATTCATTTTTATAACGGTAAGCAATTTCCAGCAAGCTATAAGCAACAATTATTTGTTGCTGAACATGGCTCATGGAACCGTTCTAAAAAGTCAGGTTATAAAATAGGGCTAGCAACAATTGAAGTAGGTCGCGTAACTAAATATACGCCATTTATTACTGGCTTTATGAAAGACGAAACAACATTTGGACGCCCTGTTGCATTTGCAGAATTAGGTGACGGCAGTCTGTTAGTAAGCGATGATTACGCCAATGTAATCTACCGTGTAAGCTATAAGAAAAACTAGGTAAGCTTTAATGAGTGATACAGATACCTTGCTAATGCAAGGAATTGAGCAACAAACAATGGGGCGTTTTACCGAAGACGCCTATTTAAATTATTCCATGTACGTGATCATGGACCGCGCCTTACCGCATGTAGGTGATGGTTTAAAACCAGTACAGCGTCGTATTATTTATGCGATGAGCGAGCTGGGTTTGTCGGCTAACGCTAAGTACAAAAAATCAGCCCGTACAGTGGGTGACGTGCTTGGTAAGTACCATCCACACGGCGACAGTGCATGTTACGAAGCGATGGTATTAATGGCGCAGCCGTTTTCTTACCGCTACCCTTTGGTAGATGGACAAGGAAACTGGGGTGCGGCAGATGACCCTAAATCGTTTGCAGCAATGCGTTATACCGAAGCGCGTTTATCTAAGTTTTCAGAAGTACTATTAAAAGAGCTTGGCCAAGGCACCGTAGATTGGACACCAAACTTTGATGGTACAATGGATGAGCCTGTTGTACTGCCTTCTCGTTTACCGCATATTTTACTAAACGGTATAACGGGTATTGCCGTAGGTATGGCAACCGATATTCCGCCACATAACGTACGTGAAGTGGCTAGTGCATGTTGTTTATTACTTGATAAACCAAAAACAGAGCTTGAAGAATTACTTGAGCTTGTACATGCACCAGATTACCCAACAGATGCTGAAATAATTACTCCAAAAGCCGATATTCATAAAATATATAAAACCGGTCGTGGGTCTATCAAAATGCGTGCGGTTTATACCGAAGAGCATGGCGATATTGTTATTACAGCGCTGCCGCATCAATGTTCTGGTGGTAAAGTACTTGAGCAAATTGCAGCGCAAATGAACGCTAAAAAATTACCAATGATTGCCGATTTACGTGACGAGTCAGATCACGAAAATCCAACACGCATTGTAATTATTCCGCGCTCAAACCGCATTAAAGCTGAGCCATTAATGGCGCATTTATTTGCAACCACCGATCTTGAAAAAAATTACCGCGTAAACTTAAACATGCTAGGCCTAGATGGCCGCCCGCAAGTTAAAGACTTACGCTGTATTTTAAGTGAGTGGCTAATATTTAGACGCGAAACAGTGCGTCGTCGTTTGCAGTATCGTTTAGATAAAGTATTAGCACGTCTACATATTTTAGAGGGTTTGCTAGCCGCCTTTTTAAATATTGATGAAGTGATTGAAATCATTCGCAGCGAAGATAAACCAAAGCCTGTATTAATGGAGCGCTTTGATTTAACTGATACGCAGGCAGAAGCAATTCTAGAATTAAAACTTCGTCATTTAGCAAAACTTGAAGAGTTTAAAATTCGTGGTGAGCAAGACGAACTGGCTAAAGAACGTGATAAATTAGCGCAAATTTTGGGCTCAGAACGTCGTATGTCGACACTGCTTAAAAAAGAAATTCAAGAAGCCGCTGAAATGTACGGTGACGATCGTCGCTCACCAGTGATTGAGCGCTCAGAAGCGAAAGCACTTAACGAAAAAGATTTAATTCCGTCAGAGTCAGTTACTGTTGTGCTATCAGACAAAGGCTGGGCACGCGTTGGTAAAGGTCATGACTTAGATGTACAAGGCTTAAATTATCGCTCAGGTGACGGCTTTAGAGCCTCTGCTCGTGGTAAGAGTAATCAACCTGCGGTATTTTTAGATTCAGCAGGGCGGGCGTTTGCAACTGATGCGCACAGTCTACCTTCGGCGCGTAGCCAAGGGGAGCCAATGACAGGTCGTTTTAACTTAACACCAGGCGCTAATTTTGAGCACGTGGTAATGAGTGAAGACGAGCAAGTATTGCTTATGGCGTCAGATGCAGGTTACGGCTTTATTACCGACTTCAAAGACTTGGTTAGTAAAAATAAAAACGGTAAAGCGCTCGTAAGTGTCCCTAAAGGTGGAATATTACTTTCTCCTATTAGAGTGAACGATGTTGCTAGCGATTACTGTATGGCTATTTCTAACGAAGGTCGAATGCTTTTATTCCCGCTGCGAGACTTACCAAAATTAGGTAAGGGTAAAGGTAATAAAATCATCTCTATACCAGGTGCTAAAGTACAAGCCCGTGAAGAGTTTGTAAAAGTGCTTGCTGTTGTACCACTAGGTAGCAGTGTTACGCTTCATGCTGGTAAGCGTAAACTAACACTTAAACCAAGTGATTTAGAGCATTATCATGGTGAGCGAGGACGTAGGGGTAATAAACTACCGCGTGGCTTACAGCGTGTTGACGAAGCTGTTGTTGAGCTAACACCTCAAGATGATGAACCAATAGACGTTATTAGCGAAGAGTAGCCAATTACTTTTTTGTATAAATAAAAACGGTCTGCATTTGCAGGCCGTTTTTGTTTTAAAATAAAGAGCTTAAATATTTCAGCGTACACTTGTGCGCTATTGACTCGTTTGTGTCACAAAATAACGCTATAATAATTATAATTCATTTTTGGAGAAGCCCATTTGCTAGCTGTTATACGCGTTTTTATTATGCTGCTGTTTATATTATTCAGTTGTATTTTTGGTTTATTACTTTCGATTGTAAGACCATTTCACCCTAATAATGTACATATTATAGCGGGTTGGTTTGGCTCAATGGCTAAAATGGTTGGCGTTAAGCTAGTTCTAACACGTCATAAAGATGCCGTTGATCCAGGTCCTGCAGTTTATGTTGCTAATCATCAAAATAGCTACGACTTATTTACAGTGCCAGCAATGGTGCCAAAAAACTGCGTAAGTTTGGGTAAAAAGAGCTTAAAGTGGATCCCATTTTTTGGTCAGCTTTATTGGTTGTCGGGTAATATATTAATAGACAGATCGAATCGCTCCAAAGCGGCAGGAACTATCTCAAAAGCAGCCGAAAAAATTAAAAATAATGGCTTATCTGTATGGATGTTTCCAGAAGGCACACGAAGCTATGGAAGAGGGTTACTACCATTCAAAACGGGTGCATTTCACACCGCAATGAGCGCAGATGTACCCATAATTCCGGTATGTATGAATACAACACATAAAACCATTAAGCTAAATCGTTGGGATAATGGTACAATTCACATCGAAATGTTAGCGCCTATACCGCTTGATAAAGAAATTAGCGCGCGTGAGCATGCTAAAAGCGTGCATAGCATTATGGCTGCTAAAATAACTGAATTAGATGCTCAAGTGAGAGAAAAATAATGGAAAACTGGCGTGAAATAAGTGAAGACATCGTAAGTTCACTACTTGAAGATGGGTCAGACCCTGAAATACTTTATGAAGTAGAGCACCACTTTGTGTGTGAAGACTTTCCTAAGTTAGAGCAAGCTGCACTTGCTGCTTTTAAATTGGGTTACGATGTTGAAGAACCAGCAGAGCTTGAGCTTGAAGACGGTAACAAAATTTGGAGCTTTGACATTGTAGTTGAAGCTGAGCTAGACGTAGACGTTATTATGGAAGACGTTGATAAGCTAGCGCAACTAGCCGTTGAGTGCGAAGTTGAGTACGATGGTTGGGGTACTTACTTTCAAGAGTAATTAGCTGACTGTTATAAAAAAGACGATCATTGCAAAGTGCTCGTCTTTTTTAATGCCTGTAAAAGCGTGCTACCAAACATGCGCTTCCCCTAGGTTTTTTTCTAGGGACGATTAACTCTTTGTTGCCTAAATGGATGTGGTAAGGGGCGTGAACAGGACGCGGAAGCTTTGCTCGGTTTTTACTTATTTTCACATGGAAGTAAGCCAGTAGCGTAACGCAGGAGTAGTTACCGAGCCAGCTAGGTTACAAACCCCGCGCCGCGATTTAACCGCCCCCTAGATTAAACTAATTTCAATCCGCAAAGGACAACATGCCGAGTTCTGCTAAAACTTTTAATTCGAACTAAATCAAATCAACCTTCTAGGTGTTTTCAATAGTTTATTTAAAACTTATTGGTATGTTTTGTACAAATATTATTAATAAATTATCTATAGAAAATAAAATATCCACCTTCACTGAGCTCAAACACCTCTTAAATTTTCTAAGCTACCCTTCACTAATATAATAATACTTTCATCTTTAAATTCTTATTTCAAATGCATTTCGTTCTGCCATTATTAAATTTTATTTTATATAAACAGTCTAAATTAATTGGTTAACCAGTGGTATTCTAGTTAATTAAACTGAACGTAAGCTTTACTGCATAAAATAAAATGAAAACCAATTTTGTTATTACAGGAAATGCGATTTTTGAATTTTTAATAAATTACCAATTAAAGTTTTATTTAATGCTTTTTCATTATTTTATATTTTTCCCTTATCTGGGTTTTGTTGTTTTTTGACGGTGATTTATTTTAAGTCTCTGTTTTTATTTGTTTTTATTATGTGTTGATTTAATGAATCTAAATGAAATCAATACTTATTACCTATTAAATAAATTGTTGCAAATTTATTACAAGCAATATAACTTGTGTCTCAGCCCAGCTGGCAATAATCATTGGTAATATTTATTTGTAAACCAGGAGCGGTTTTTTTACATTTAACTTATTACCAATTACACATAAAAACACAAGTTAAAACCTATTTGCAGGCGGTGATCTAGGCTCAAGTGAAATACTCATTTATAGCCATGTAGTAAGATTTTTTCATGTACAGGTTTGGAGAAATAAAGATAATGATTAACCAAAAATCCCTATTTATGCTTGCAGCAATGACTGCTAGCTCAAGTTTTGTACAAGCGGCAACTGTTAATAATGCTGGATTTGAAGATGGTTGGAATAACTGGAATGAAACAGAACCAGCGGCTATTTCAGGTAGTGCTTACAAGGGCTCTAAATCATTAAAAATTCAAGGTAGTCCAGGGCGTGTTTACCAGAATGTAGATGTAGATCGAAATACTCAGTACACGTTAAGTGCGTACGTACTTGGCAAGGGACAAATCGGCATTAACGATCTTAATGGTTTGTTTAAAAGTGAGAAATTTAACGTTTCTTCGTGGACAAAAGTATCTAAAACTTTCACAACAGCTAGCACTAATTCATTGCAAGTATTTGCTAAGCATGACAATAGCTCAAACGATGTTCGCTTTGACAGCTTTTCATTAACTAAGGGAAGTTCTTCTGGCGGCGGAGACACGGGTGGTGGTGATACTGGCGGTGGCGACACTGGTAGTGGTTCCGGCATAGCAAGCAATATCACCAACGGTAGTATTTTTGACCTTGAAGGTAACGATCCTCATCCATTAGTAAATAGCGACACTTTAGAGTTTGTTCCTCTAGAAGCGCGTCATATCACTCCAAACGGGAATGGCTGGCGTCATGAATATAAAGTAAAAGAAAGTGCACGTGTTGCAATGACTGAAACCTATGAGGTTTTTGAGGCAACTGTAAAAGTTGAAATGTCAGATGGTGGTAAAACGATTATTTCTCAGCACCATGCTAGCGATACGGGTACGATTTCAAAAGTATATGTTTCAGATACTGATGAATCAGGTTTTGATGATAGCGTAGCAGATAACGGGATTTTTGACGTTTATGTTCGCCTGCGTAACACCAGTGGTAAAGAAGAAAAGCATGCACTAGGTACTATTAGAAGTGGTGGTTCATTCAATCTAAAAGTAGTTAATAATTACGGTGATGTAGATGTGACTGCATTAGGTACTACCTTTGGTATTCCGGTAGAAGATGATTCAGAATCTTACTTTAAGTTTGGTAATTATTTACAATCACAAGACCCATATACACTAGATGAGTGTGGCGAGTCAGGAAACTCAGATTCATTTAAAGAGTGCTTTAAAGATTTAGGAATTACAAAAGCTAAAGTAACAATGACTGACGTTAGTTATACGCGTAAAACTAACTAATTATTTAGTAGTTTAGAAAGCCACTCAGTTTAAAGCTGAGTGGCTTTTTTAATGCTTTTTTAATGCTTTTTAAATGTATAAACTTAATCTATAACCATTTTTTATTTTTAAAATACACACCAATACCGCCAGTAAGTACAATCAAAAATATAACAAACGCACTAAACGCATAGGGGCTCTCGGTACCCGGAATACCTCCTACGTTTACGCCTAACAGGCCGGTTAAAAAGCCTAAAGGTAAAAACAATGCAGCTACAACCGACATTACATACATACGCTGATTTAATTGCTCAGACACTTGGTTAGTGATTGTTTGCTGAATGATTTGCGCACGTTCAATAGAGCTATCAAGCTCCTCTAAATAACGAATAAGTAAGTTTGTTGTTTCGTTTAATTTTGCTTTATCGTCATCTAACAGCCACGGGTAGTGATTATTTACCATTGAGCTAAGGGCTTCTTTTTGCGGTTTTAAATAACGCTTTAAGGCAATTGTTTGACGGCGCAACTGTGATAAACCTTGGTTATCAAACTTTTTACTTGGTTCATCTATTTCTTCTTCAAACTCGTCGAGTGTTTCATCTAGTGAGTCAATAACGCTTTGCATGCGAGAAGTTAGTTTTTGTGTAATAGAGCATACTAGCTCAGAAATATTGCATGGGCCTTTATTTTCATTTAAACAAGCGATCGTATCTTGCACCGATAATAAACGACGTTTGCGGGTAGTAATAAGAATGTCTTCGCTAATAAATAAACGAATTGAAACCATGTCTTCAGGGCTTTGTGCTGGATTTAAATTTACACCACGTAAAAATAACATATGTCCGTTAGTCGTTGATGTAATACGCGGGCGTGTTTCATCAGCAATTAAGGACTCTAATTCGTAGTCGTTTAAATGAGGTTGTGCCTTGAGCCATTCAACAGCCTCGCTTTGGCTATAGTCCATGTGCACCCAAAGTTTTCCGTGGCTTGGTTGCCAGCTATTTAGCTCATTAGTGCTTTCAATAGGGCGAGCGCCGCCTTGTCCATCAAGTACAAGTGCATGTAGTAAACCATTAATCATAATTATTTCTCATAATAGTGTATTTTTAATACCGTTAACTATAGTGTATCTACTTAAGTATTTTAAACTTACCTTTATTTTTAATAAGTTAAGCTTAAATAGCAAAATATATGCAGAGCCTTTGGGCTGAGTAAAGTGGCATAAAGTACTATTCAGCAAGGCGTGCATTGTGTGACCAGTTGTTTAAAAAGATCAATTTAATTTACTAATCGACTAGATAAATTTATTTCGTTGGTGTTTTTTTACCTGTAGCGTATAAGTCACTTTTTTATTAAGGGCACATTTATGACAGCAAAGATCACAGTTGGTTGGCGTGAGTGGTTAAGTTTACCTGGGCTTGGTATTAACGAGATAAAAGCAAAAATTGATACTGGCGCTCGCACTTCATGTATTCATGCAATTAACATTGAAGAATACGAAGTTGACTCAGAAAAATGGGTTAAATTTACGGCCCAGCCACTGCAAGATGATGAACAAACGCAAGTCACTTGCAATGCAAAAGTTAAAAAAATGAAGTACGTAACCAGCTCAAGTGGGCAAAAAGAGTTACGTTACTTTATAGAAACTACATTGCATGCAGGCGAGCATAGCTGGCCTATCGAGCTTACTTTAACAAGCCGTGCAACAATGAAGTTTAGAATGTTATTAGGGCGTACAGCCATGGAAAATCGTATAGTCGTTGACCCGGCTTTATCTCAACTATTAGGTCGTAAGGTTTAACTATGAAAATCGGTATTTTATCTCGCAACAGAAAATTATATTCAACGCGTCGCTTAATTGAGGCGGCAGAGGCACGCGGTCACGAAGTTAAAGTGATTGATGCATTGCGCTGTTATATGAATATAAACTCTGAGCAACCAGAAATTCACTATCGCGGTGAAAACTTAAAAGAATTTGACGCAATCGTCCCGCGTATTGGTGCATCGGTTACATTTTATGGCTGTTCGGTACTTCGTCAGTTTGAAATGATGGGTGTTTACCCTGTAAATGAATCAGTCGCTATTTCTCGTTCGCGCGATAAATTACGCTCACTTCAGTTACTTTCGCGCAAAGGCGTTGGTATGCCAGTAACAGGTTTTGCTAGCAAACCAGATGATGTAAAAGACTTACTAGAAATGGTAGGCGGTGCACCTGTTGTAATTAAATTACTTGAAGGCACACAAGGCATTGGTGTTGTACTTGCTGAAACACGCAAAGCGGCAGAAAGCGTTATTGAAGCATTTATGGGCTTAAAAGCTAATATTATGGTTCAGGAATACATTAAAGAAGCGGGTGGTGCCGATATACGTTGTTTCGTATTAGGCGATAAAGTAATAGCAGCAATGAAGCGCCAAGCACAAGAAGGTGAGTTCCGCTCTAATCTTCACCGTGGCGGTAGTGCTACATTAGTTCGTATTACTCCAGAAGAACGTAAAACGGCAGTAGCGGCGGCTAAATCAATGGGCTTGAACGTAGCGGGAGTTGATTTACTTCGCTCATCTCGTGGACCACTTGTGATGGAAGTAAACTCATCACCAGGTTTAGAGGGCATTGAAATAGCAACAGGTAAAGACATTGCAGGCATGGTGATTGATTTCATCGAAAAAAATGCTTCAAGTAAAGGAACAGCAACACGTGGCAAAGGTTAAAATTAACCGTCCTTTTTCCTTATTAGGAGAGAGTGTAGGCGTAGGCGAGCGTAAAACACTTGCCTTAGAGGCAGCTAAACTTTATACCCATTCACCACTTAATATTCCTATTGAAGTGGTTAACGGTGTAATGGAAGGTCCTGTGCTTATGGTGTGTGCGGCTATTCATGGTGATGAGCTAAATGGCGTAGAAGTTGTGCGTCAATTAATTGCTAAAATAGACCCAAGCCAACTGCGCGGTACAATAATCGCTGTGCCTATTGTGAATGTGTTTGGCTTTATTCATAAATCGCGTTACTTACCAGACAGACGCGATATGAATCGTAGCTTCCCAGGTTCTGAGCGTGGCTCACTTGCTGGGCGTATGGCTTATATGTTTTTTAATCAAGTGGCTATACATTGTACCCACATTATTGATTTACATACTGGCGCTATTCATCGAACTAACTTACCGCAAATTCGCGCTAACTTAGCTGATGAAGCAACCGCGGAAATGGCTAAAGCATTCGGCACGCCAGCAGTTATAGATGCATCATTGCGTAATGGCTCATTACGAAGTGAAGCTGCAAACCTAGGTATCCCGGTTATAACCTATGAAGCTGGTGAAGCACTGCGTTTTGATCCAATCGCAATTGCGGCCGGTGTACAGGGTGTTGATTATGTTATGCGTCATTTAAAAATGATCCGTGGCAAGCGTCCTAAAAAGTTACCAGATCCTATTATTGCAGGTTCAACTAGTTGGATACGTGCCGAAGTTGATGGCATTGTGCGTGCACAAGTATCACTAGGGGAGCATGTAACTAAAGGGCAAGTACTTGCTTATATTAGTAGCCCACTAGGTGACTCTGAGCTTGAGCTTTTAGCGCCTAAAGGCGGTATTGTTATTGGTCAGCAAACTATGCCATTGGTAAATGAAGGTGATGCGGTATTCCACCTTGCTTACTTTGCAAATGACAATAGTTTAGTAGAGCAGCAACTAGAGAACTTTATTGATGAGATAAACGATTTAGATGACGAGCTTAAAACCGCTGAACTAAATAACTAATAGCTAGGGCGTGTTGAACTTTTCGGATTGAAATTTGTTCAATCTAGGGGCGATTAAATCGCGGCGCGAGGTTTGTAACCTAGTGGGCTAAGTAAAAACCGAGTAACAAAGAGTTTATCGCCCCTAGGCAGAACCCGAAGGGCAGCGCATGTTTGGCATTTATGCTGCGTTATCGCCTATTTATGGGGAGTAACCACACTTCATAGGCTCTGCCTTGCCTAAAAACCAAACATACTGCTGCAAATTCAACCATCAAAGATCAACACGCCCTAGTCTTAATTTTGGTTAGTTAAAGCATTAAAAAGCCGCAGAAGTTAATTACTTACTGCGGCTTTTTTGTGACTATTACTTTTTTAACTATGTTTTTTAGGGCCAATAATACGTTTTATAACGGGAGCTTTTGTTGGCTTTGGTTCTTTATTTAAAACCATGACAGGGCGTGTCACAAATAAATTATTAGGGTAAATTACACGGTGCCCATCAATATGCTCAAGTACTACATTCATTAAGCCCATTTCAACAATGCGCCCTTCAATATGATTTGCACCATCAATAATTCGTACCCAATAACCAACGCGGCAATCGTTTTGAATAAACATTAGTAAAAATGCGGTGAGATTACTTAATAATGACCAAGCAGCGAAGAGTGCTACGCCCAACATAGCAAATAAAGAGGAGCCTAAAACCAATAAGCCACGCAGCTCTATACCCCAAAATACTAAAACTAAACACAGCACGACAAAGGCGAGTATAATTTTTAGTAAGAGCTCTGCACGATATTTTCGGTGTAAATCAACTTTCCCCTTAATTGCTTTTTCGAGTAATTTTTTGGTTATTTTTAATAGCAGAGGGAAAACCAAAATAGCGATTATAGTTACAATTAACTTATATTGTGATGCAAACAATTCTAAAACTTCTATTATTTCCACATTAGGCCCTGAACTTTAATACCAATTTAATTTAATTCAATTGGTATTAGTTTAACGCGTTTGTATTATTTAAAAAGTGTTTTTAACGCTCACTAACCACTGTACTGAGTCTACGTCATCGTAGCTATCAACTGGGGCTGCAATATCAATGTGGATCATGGTTCCTGAGTTTGCACGACTTGGTGCTAAACGAAGACCCACGCCTATATTTTTTAATACATGTGCGTTTTCGCCATTATCTTTATCGTTAAACCATGCTCTGCCCACATCTACAAAAGCTGCGCCACCCACTTTAAATAGTTGTAGTAAATCGTACTCCCAGTAATAGCGCTTTTCTAGATTAACTAAAAAGCTGCGGTCGCCATGTTGATAATCCATAGGGTAACCACGCAGGCCTGTTTCGCCGCCTAAAGTAAGTTGTTGATCAGCAGTAAGGTTTTTTGCGTATTGTACCCGGGCTTTAACATACCAAGATTGGTCTTCACTGGTATTTAAATAATATTGTACTTGGCTAGTGGCCATAAAGTTTTCGAGTTTTTTCTGTTCTTTATTCCAATAGCCATCAATATCAGCACTAAAACGCCATAAGGTATTATCGTTAGTAAAGTGGGCTTTTTTAAAGTTAACAGAATACACCGCGCGGCTGTCGTCATTACTTAATGATTCGTCTGAATAGCCAATTAAGCTTTTAATATTCCAACCTAAGTTTAAATCCTCAGTGCGAGATATACTGTCAAAATTGCGTACTTTTATGTAGTTATCTTCAAACCAATGGCCGCTTATAAAGGGATAACTTAAACTTCTGTCATCGGCAAGTGGTGCAAATGTAGTGTCTATAGCTTCAAAGGTATGCTGCTCGTCGGTATAACCTAAGGTTAAGCGTTGGGTCCAATTATTATTAAGCGCTTTAGAGTGTCCTATAAATGCACGGTTTAAATCAGTAGTTTGATCAAATTCGCTAAACTCTTCGCCGCGTTTATATAGTGACTCTTCGCGCTGCTCAGAATAGCTTAAAATACCGTAACTAAAAGGGGTGTCTATCGCGTAAAATGGATAGGTTAGCTCAAGTAAATGGCGCTTGCCATCGCTGTTATCAGCGTACTCTAAACGGCCGCGGTAGCGAGTAGAAAAAATATTAGGATCGTCGTAAACAAATAAATAACCGCTACGATCGCTGTCGGTCGTGCGTGACAAAGAAAGGCGCTTCCCCCAACCAAGCAGGTTTGATTCTCTAAAACCTATACTTGATTTATTTTCTCCACCGCTACGGCTAAAGTTTACTTCAGGTAAAAGTGTCCATAAATCACGGGTAACCACTTCTACATTAACGTCACCGTCGCAGTTTTCGATTGCACTAATTTGTGCATCATATAAGTAACTTTCTTTACGAAGTAAGCGCTCAGACTCGGCAAGCTTTTTAGCATCGTACTTGTCACCAGGGGAGAATAATAAAAGGTTATTAATGACATCGGGCTCTGTTTGAATATGAGCGCGGTTAGCAAATCGGAATAGGGCATTATTTTCCTCTTCAAGCTCAGTATTAAATACATTAAGTTGCTTGAGCTTTATTGAGGCTATTTTAGCGTTACTATTACTGTGCGTGAGGGTTGTTTTGTCTTGAACTTCTCGGCGTAAGTTTTTATTTGTGCTTAAATCTGTCTGTTCTACAAGGCAGTTATCAGTTTTCGTTGAAGATTGTTGTGCGAATGCATTAGGCACATAAAAGCTTAAAACCGTTAAGCTAATACAACATTGTGCTATCCATTTCTTGTTCACCATTAAACCTCTTTACTGCTACGTAGCAAATGACTATCGTAATATCAGCTTACATCATTGTTATTATAATGTAAGTAAAAGGTATGGATTTTGAAACTAATTAATTGTTACTCATATTCACTTATGTTAATAACCAACCTGGTTTAGAACCGCCTGTGGGCGGGGTATTAAAAGCTAACTTAAATAAAATGCTAAAGCGGCTAATAAGTGCTCAGCTTCATGGCCTTCGGCATTAATCCAAATACTTTGGCTGTAATGCTCATAGTTTAAATTAAAGGTCTGCTGATTATAGGTAAAGCGGACTTGATGGCGATCGGCGCCTGCAGAATACTCATTGAGTGTTACATCGTCCGAGTGTAAAAAGAGTGTGCTCCACAGTTCAAAGTCCTCATCGTGTGGAGGCTCGACTGGCGTAATTAAAATGTATTTATGGGCGTGGTCATATTCTATTTGGGTCATAACATTCTTAATTTGTAGCTAGGTAATTGCGAATTGCAGTTAAAAATTCGCCGCCGTATTTATTTAACTTAGTAAAACCCACACCCGACACTTTTAAAAATTCGCTGTCGTTTGTTGGCATAAGCTGCGCCATTTCTGCTAGCGTTTTATCATTAAATACCACATAAGGTGGTACATCATCGGCATCAGCAAGTTCTTTACGTAGTGCGCGCAGGCGAGCAAACAGTTTTTTGTCGTAATTAAATTGCGCTAACTTATCTTGATAAACGTGTTTGGCTTGCAGGCGTGGCTCGGCTAATTGCAGTGCGTACTCACCTTTTAAAATTGCACGCGCGGCTTCGGTTAACCTAAGTGACGCACCTTGCGTTATATCTTGGCTAAGTAAGCCTTGATGAATAAGCTGGCGTAAAATACTAAGCCAAAATTCACTGCTTTTATCTTTACCTATGCCGTAAGTGCTTAGCTCATGATGATTGTTATCGCGTATGCGGCTAGTATTTGCACCACGTAGTAATTCAACAATGTACCCAAGACCAAAGCGCTGGTCAGCTCTATACACACAAGAAAGCGCTTGTTGGGCAACCAATGTACCATCAAAGCTTTTTGGCGGATTTAAGCAAATATCGCAGTTGCCGCAGGGTTCGCGTTGATATTCACTAAAGTAGTTAAGCAAAATTTGGCGGCGACACGTTTGTGCTTCGGCAAAGCTTGCCATTGCGTTAAAGCGTTGTTCTTCTACACGGCGGCGTTGCTCGTCGTCTATGTCTTCAAAAAAGCGTCTTACACGGCCAATATCAGCTGGGTCAAAATACATTATGGCTTCTGCGGCAAGTCCATCTCGCCCAGCACGCCCCGTTTCTTGATAGTACGACTCGATACTTTTTGGAATATCGTAATGCAGTACAAAACGTACATTGGGTTTATTAATCCCCATACCAAAAGCAACGGTTGCGACCACTATTTGTATATCGTCACGGGCAAAACCAGTTTGTACAAATTGTCGTTGCTCGTTACTCATACCTGCATGGTAAGCGGCAGCGTTTAGCCCTGCATCTGCAATTTTTTCAGCAATATCGTCTACGCGTTTACGGCTGGTGCAATAAATAATACCGCTTTGGCTTTTTTGCTCTTTTAAGTAGCGAAGCAGTTGCACCATAGGTTTAAATTTTTCTTCTATGGTGTAGCGAATATTGGGGCGATCAAAGCTGCCAGTATGAATATAAGGCTGTTGTAGTTTTAGTTGCTCAACTATATCAAAACGGGTGGCTTTATCGGCAGTTGCAGTGAGCGCCATCATGGGTACATGTGCAAAACGTTGCTTTAATTCGTTTAAGCGAAAGTAATGAGGCCTAAAATCGTGACCCCAATGCGACACACAATGCGCTTCGTCAATGGCAAATAAGCTTACATTTAAATGCGATAAACGCTCTAAAAATTCGCGTTGTAATACTTTTTCAGGTGCCACATATAAAAGCTTAATTTGCCCCTGATGAAGCTGTTGATACACCAATTGCTGCTCTTCTCGCGCTAAGCTGTTATTTACGTAAGCGGCTTTAACCCCAAGTGCTTGAAGTTGACTTACCTGATCTTGCATTAGCGATATGAGCGGAGATATAACAATAGTGACGCCTTCAAGCACTAAAGCGGGTATTTGATAGCAAACCGATTTTCCGCCGCCAGTAGGGAGCAATACAAGCGAGTCTTGGCCGTTAATAGCAGCATCAATAACTGTTTTTTGGCCGTCGCGAAATTCACTGTAGCCAAACACTTGTTTGAGGACAGTTTCGGGTTTACGCACAAGGGTGCTAGAAGGTGGTGTTGATGTATTCATTGGCGGGTATTTTAGTGGTTTTTTAGTGAGATGTCTTTAGCTGAGTTACTTATACCAATCCGCAATACTACTTAATCAATTTGAGGGATCAAATCTGACGCTCGCTGCGTTAAAAATTTCTGATATAGAACAACTAAATAACGAGTTTTTTGCCTTGTTATAGACACTATTTTCTTACCTCCAGATAGATCACTTAATTAAGCTAATTGGTATTAACCTCAACTCTATTGTAAGTAAATTAAACTCTGGTAGTGTTGAAACCGCTTATTAAGATAGATCTGCTTCCTTAAAGTTAGGTTGCTAAGTAAATGATTTAACTAGAACCTCGTAGTTTTGCTTAAGTTATGCTTTACTCATCGTACCAGTTTAAGCATGGAGAATAATAATGAATAAAGAAATGTTAATTGAACAAGTGGGTGCATTATTTGTAAATGGCATGCCGTTTAACCAGTTTTTACAAATATCGGTTGAGTCGTTGAGCCCTGAACAGGCCAAAATTACGTTTCCGTGGAAGGATGTACTCATTGGTAACCCTGCGCAAAAAATACTGCACGGTGGTGTTATTTCAGCCGTACTTGATAATGTAGGCGGTATGCTCGCGGCAGCAAGCGTGATTGATAAGCTCACCGATTTAGATATAGGAAGTGTGCAAACAAAATTAGCCACGCTTGGGACTATCGACTTGCGCACTGATTATTTGCGCCCTGGTAAAGGAGAGAGCTTTACAGCGAGTGCCACACTTATTCGCTCAGGTAATAAAGTGTGTGTTTGTCGAATGGAATTACATAATGAACAGTCTGTTCAAATTGCTTTTGGGACAGGCACGTATTTAGTTGGATAAAACGTGTATGGGAAGTAAACTAGCGGCCTTTTAAATCACTAAGTGTTTATTATGTCGATTGATACTGAGCAGCGTAAAGGTGCTATTTTTGCTTGTCTTGCTTTTTTTATGTGGGGCCTTGCGCCAATATATTTTAAGTTGATTCAGCATGTTTCTGCCTTTGAAATTTTAATGCATCGGGTTGTTTGGTCGGTTGTATTTTTAGTACTAGTAGTAAGTGTTTTAAAGTATTGGGATAAAGTTAAACGCATTATTGTTCAGCCTAAGCTTTTGCTTATGCTTGTTATTACCTCAACATTACTAGGGTTTAACTGGGGTTTATTTATATGGGCTATAAATAATAACCATATGCTTGATGCGAGTTTGGGCTATTACATAAACCCTCTTTTAAATGTATTACTGGGTATGCTCTTTTTAGGTGAACGCCTGCGTAAGTTTCAAGGTGTAGCAGTGGCACTGGCCTTTACCGGTGTTGTGCTGCAGCTAATTAGTTTTGGCTCGTTTCCGGTAGTGGCATTTTCATTAGCTATATCATTTGCACTTTATGGGTTGTTACGTAAAAAACTACCCGTTGAAGCCTTGCCTGGCATTTTACTCGAAGCACTTATATTACTGCCTGTTGCACTCATTTATTGGTGGTTAATGGTGCCTACAACAACATCAAGCCTGCCAGCTAACGATTGGCATACTAATGCATTACTGATTAGTGCAGGTATTGTAACTACATTACCATTGCTGTGTTTTACCGGCGCCGCTAAGCGTTTGCAATACACTACATTAGGCTTTTTTCAGTATATTGGGCCAAGCCTAATGTTTATATTGGCAGTGGTGTTTTACGGTGAAGTGTTTGACGCTGAGAGATTAGTAACGTTTGCATGTATTTGGAGTGCGCTAGCTATTTTTAGTTGGGATTCTTACAATCAATCACGCAAACGTAAAAAAGCGGCTATTACAGCCGCTGAAGTATAATTAACCTAATAGAGCTGTTAGCTAACTACTTTATTACGACCAGATTCTTTAGCGTCGTAAAGCTTTAAATCGGCCTGTTTTAATAATTCATCAATTTGATAAACAGGTCCATCTGCAAAACCAATAGATATAGTAAATTTGATTTTTTCTTTACTAAACTCTTGGCTATTCGCCTCTATAAAGTACCTAAAACCTTCAAGTCTTTTTAGCGCTTCTTGTTTATCCGCATTTGCAAAGTAAACGGCAAACTCTTCGCCACCTAAGCGGGCCACTAAATACTTTTTAAAATATTTGCTAAAGCAAATGGAGAGCCCTTTTAATACTTCGTCGCCTACATCATGCCCGTGAGTGTCATTAATTATTTTAAAATGGTCAATATCAAGCATGGCTAGCGCTCCTGAACCTTGCTTATTTTTAATCTTTTTGAGTGATTTGTTTGTTTCTTCAAAAAAGTAACGACGATTAGGTAGATTAGTTAGGTAATCGGTGTTGGCTTGGCGTTTAATTGTGGCTATTTGTTCTAGCATATCGACGTTTTGGCTAAGCCTGCAGTAAAACTCTTCACTATTAAAAGGTTTATGTAAATAATCGTTTGCGCCATTTTTTAAAAATAAACTAGAAAGCCCTACAGAGTCAGAGCCCGAAATACCAATAATGGCTTTTTCGTCATTGCTATATAAGCGGCGAATTTCGCTACATAACTCATCACCATTCATGTTTGGCATTTCGTTATCAGTAATGATGACTGAAATGTCGGGTGAACTTTCGAGCATTTTTAATGCTTCTTGTCCGTCTTGTGCTTCAATAATTTGATATTTGTGACGAACTAACAAGCTGCAAATGTATCGTCGAGTCGATTTAGAATCATCAACAACGAGTACTTTTACATTTTCATTGCGAGGTAAGCGGTGTAATTGTTTTTCTAGGTATTGGTAAGCTTGTTTGTTTTCTTTAATGATGTAATCGATGATTGGGTATTTTTCGACGGTGTCGCGGGTTTTTTTATCAATATTACCCGTCATTACAATAGTTGGGATATCAGCATTAACAGTGCAGGGTACTGCTTCACCTGATGGGGCATCAGGTAATATAAAGTCAACTACAGCGCAAAAGTAGCTATTTTTACTTATAAGCTCTTTTGTTTGTGCTAATGACTCTGCTATATCAACTTCATAGCCTGCTTTAAGCGCGATGTGCTTTTGCACTCGCGCCATTGCAGGTGTATCTTCAACTATTAGTATTTTTCGCGTCACGGAACAACCCTGTTTATATTTTGCAAAAATATTTGCTTATACAAGTTGTAACTGTTAAAACGCAAAAAAGCAAATAACTTAAGTACTTACAGATTATCCGCTTCTGAATAATACTCTTGGCTAATCGGTGCCGGTCCTGACATTTTTGAGCGGCCAAATAAAGTATGAAACTTAGTTTTACAGGTCGTTAGCTTTAAGTATTTTACCCAAGCACGTTCGATTGGGTTAGTAGGTTCTTGTGAGCCAGTGACTACTGCTACAAACTGTTCTTGATGTTCGTTTTGCGGCTCAATTGTTTTACTGTATAAGCCTCTTAAAACAACACCGTGTTGTTCTAATATACTGGCTTCTAATAAGGTGAAGTTTCCGCTGCGGCTAAAACCACGTGGAAAATTCTGATCATCATAAAATTGACGTTGGCTAACAAATGCTTGGCGTAGTAATGAAATGTTATTGCTCATAGCTTTATCCTCATACCCTATTAATTAGCTGGAGTATGATGCAAGTTTGGCAATTTATTAAACAAATTATTTTTATCGTGAGGATAAAAAATTGGATATCGATTTATTAAAAACATTCGTTGAGGTAGTGCGTACGCGTCACTTTGGTAAAGCGGCCGAAAACCTTTATATTACGCAGTCTGCAGTGAGCTTTAGAATTCGCCAATTAGAGCAAGGGCTTGGTGTTAATTTGTTTATTCGCCAGCGTAATAATATTCAACTTACAGCACCTGGCGAGCGCTTATTACCGCACGCACAAATGATTATTACGGGCATGCAGCGGGCCAAAGTCGATGTTGCACTTGCCGACAATATGCATAAGCAAATTAGCTTAGCAGGAACGCCTAATATTTGGGATGCTTTTTTACAGTTTGGTATAACAAATATTGTATCGGCGATGCCGGGCGTGTCGTTAGTTGCAGAAGTTAAAGCACAACAAGAGAGCACTCGACTTTTATTAGAGCGTACTCTCGATTTGGCAATATTATTTGATCCACCAAAAGTAGATGAACTCGTAGTAGAGCGTATTTGTGAGTTGCCAATCATTCCAGTAAGCGGATACGACACCGCAACGAACGAAAACTTTTTTGATAATCAATATGTGTATGTGGATTGGGGAACTACTTTTTCTCTTTGGCATGCGCGTCAGTTTACAGGAAAAACGCCACCTTACTTTAGAACCAGCACGGGACGTATTGCACTTGATTTAATACTGCAATGTGGTGGTAGTGCATTTATACCTCAAGTATTGGTTGAAGGGCATTTAGAAAAAGGTGAGTTGTTTCATGTTAAAGGGGTAGAAAACACCTCAAGAGACGTATTTATTGCGTATCACAGAGACAACGAGCAAAAAGAGCTAATAGAAACCTTAGTTAATTTACTTTCGCAAATGACGCCAAGCTTGTCATTAAAGCAAGGTAAGTAAGTACGACCATCTACTAGGCTTTCATGTTATTTTGATTTCATATTTAATGCATTTTTATTAACAAAAAAAGACAGTAATATTTCTATTGTAATATTACTGTCATTTAGGAATGACAAAATGCAGCAGTTTTGAAAATTAGTCTTTTGTGATTATCCAAGGAAATAACATGAAATTTGTAAAATCGAGCTTATGCTTAGCACTATTAAGTGGTTTATCTTTTAATGCACTTGCCGACGTAGACATTTACGGTAAAGCGAATGTAACAGTGCAATCATCTGATGATGGCGAAGGGTCTTTTACCGAGATAAAAAGTAATGCATCTCGTCTTGGTATTAAAGGTTCTGAAAAAATAAATGATAGTTTAGAAGCGGTATATAAGTTTGAGTTTCAAGTTGATGTGTCTGATGCTGATTCAAAAGGCGATAACGACGACAATATTTCTGCGCGTAACCAATACGTTGGTTTAAAAGGTGCGTTTGGTCAGGTTGTAATTGGTCGTAACGATACTGCGCTTAAGCAATCTCAAGGTAAGTTAGATTTATTTAACGACCTTGAAGGCGATATTAAAAATGTATTTAAAGGTGAAAACCGCTTAGGAAACACAGTTAGCTACTCATCAAACTCATACGAAGGCTTTAAAGTACTTGCTACTTTTGTAGCTGAAGACGATGTAGACGCTGATAACGGTTATTCAATGGCGGTGACATACGGTGACGTGGCTCTTAAAAAGAGCGCGGTATACGCCTCTATTGCAGCCGATAGTGAAGTAAATGGCTACGACGTAGTGCGTGCATCAATCCAAGGTAAAATCGAAAACTTTAAATTGGGTGCAATGTACCAAACACAAGAAGCAGTAGATGGCAGCGCAGAAGCGGATGGTTACTTGCTAAATGCTGCTTACAGCATGGGTAGCAACACATTTAAAGTGCAATACCAAGATATGGACTTTGACGACAGCGACGATAAGTCAGCAATTTCAGTTGGTCTTGATCACAAATTAAATAAAAACATTAAAGTATTTGGTTTTTACTCAAGCTTTGACATGGACAACAATGTTGACCAAGATTACGTAGGCTTAGGTATGGAATACAAGTTTTAACGACTAGTCTAATTAGTTAGAACACTCCCTTTTTAACCGCGCTCCTTTGAGCGCGGTTTTTTTTGCTTTAAATTATTTACCCGCCCATAATAGACCCTCATTTGGAATGAGGTGCAAATCCTCAACTATTCCCGTAACTGTAATTAGTACAACGCTTTAAGTCAGATACAAATGAGCAATACCAATCAGCATAAATATTTGAACAATTTAACGAATTAAATTTATCGCTTAATAGGTTCTATATCTAAATAGATTGGTATAATTTTTTAACGAGCGGGTTTACTCATTTTTATTAATGCACTAGTTATTGTTAGCTGTATTGTTAGTGAGTACACGCCTACCAAGGACTCACTGTTGCACACTAAATCAGCGCTAAACACGCCTTTACTAAACGTTAAAAACGTATCATGGGGTATTGGCAATAAAACGATTCTCAAAAAAATAAACCTTAAAATAACCACAGGTAAATTTGTTGGTTTAATTGGACCTAATGGCGCAGGTAAATCGAGCTTATTGCGTTGTTTATATCGTTTTAATAAACCAAGTGATGGCGTTGTAGAGTTTAACAACACCGACATTTGGCAGCTAAAAAGTGATGAGTACGCAAAAAAAGTCGCGGTTGTTTTACAAGAAACCCCTTCGCAATTTAACTTAAGCGTATTTGATGTTATTGCACTTGGGCTAACGCCTCATAAATCGCTATTTAGCTCAATAACCAATATTGATAAACAAAAAATCATCCAAGCTATCAACACCGTAGGGTTAGTGGATCATATTGATCAAAGTTTTGAATCGCTCTCAGGCGGTGAAAAACAAAGAGCGCTTATTGCTCGTGCTATTGTGCAGCAACCTCAACTATTAATTATGGACGAACCAACCAGCCATTTAGATGTTAAATACCAAATACAGGTTATGGAGCTTGCTAAATCGTTGGGTGTAACGGTATTTGCATCGTTTCACGATTTAAACTTAGCCTCTGCAATGTGCGATGAACTAGTGGTTATTAAAAACGGTGAAATTACACATACAGGCACGCCAAGTGAGGTATTAACCGAAAACATGCTAGGCGACGTTTTTGGTGTTTGCGCCCAAGTAAATAACCACCCGCAAATATCGAAGTCGGGAAATAGCATCCCTCATATCACTTACTTTTATGGCTACAAATAATATGAGCGCAGTTAATACTCGCCAATCATTTGCGCTATTTATAAGTGTTGTAGCTGCTTTATTTAGCTTATTTGCAGCACTTAGTTTTGGCGCAGCAGAGACCTCACTTCAAGATGTATTTAATAGCTTTTTACTCTCAAATGATGCGTCTTTTAATTCGCGTATTATTTTTGAACTAAGAATGCCACGCACATTACTCGCCTTTTTAGCAGGCTCTGGCTTAGCAATTGCGGGGCTTATTTTACAAACGGTAACGCGCAACCCTTTAGCCGATCCTTACTTATTTGGTATATCGTCGGGTGCCTCATTTGGCGTGGTGTTACTTATGGCGCTAGCAGGCATTAGCGCAGGCTTTATGCTATCGGCAGCAGCACTGCTGGGCAGCTTACTCGCTATGAGTTTATTAATACTTATTGCAGGTAGGCAGCAAAGTGCACAGGTAGAATCAATGTTATTAGCTGGTGTTGCTCTGTCATTTTTATTTAGTGCATTTACCAGTTTGTTGCTTTATTGGAGCGACCCTCAGGCGGTAGCCGCTATTTTATTTTGGACACTGGGCAGCTTTGCTCGTGCGCAGTGGGCTACGCTTTGGTTACCTTTATTGGTAATCACATTGTGTACGTTTGTAATGCTGAGCTTTAGAAGGCAACTCAATGCTATGTTACTTGGCGATGAAAGCGCAATTACATTAGGTGTTAGGGTCCAGCGCTTTAGAATACTTATGCTGGTTTTGAGCTCATTAATTACCGCTGTGCTGGTGGCTATGTGTGGTGGTATTGGGTTTGTAGGATTAATGGTGCCGCACATTGTGCGCTTTTTTATATCCCAAGGCACCATCGCTGGCTTACTGGTAACCAGCTTAGTGGGCGGTACATTTATGGTGTGGGTTGATGTACTTTCGCGCTCCTTGCTAAAAAACCAAGAATTGCCCGTAGGCGTTATTACTGCTGCTATTGGTAGTGTGTTCTTTTTAAGTTTATTGTTTTTTAGAAAGCGAAGGGTGTAATTCCATGAAAACCTTAATGGTGCAAGGCACTACTTCCGACGCAGGTAAAAGCACTTTAGTTGCAGCCCTTTGCAGGGTATTTGCTAAGCGAGGGGTAAAGGTTGCGCCTTTTAAACCACAAAATATGGCACTTAATAGCGCAGTAACAAAAGATGGCGGCGAAATTGGTCGTGCGCAAGCTTTGCAAGCAATAGCAGCTAAAGTAGAGCCCGAAATAGATTTTAACCCTATATTACTTAAGCCTAATAGCGACACGGGCGCACAAGTGATTATTCACGGAAAAGCCATTAGTAATATGGAAGCTGGCAAATATCACGACTATAAAAAAGTCGCGATGGATGCAGTAATTACCTCACATAACCGCTTAGCTAAACGCTTTGAATTACTCCTTGTTGAAGGAGCGGGGAGCCCTGCTGAAATAAACCTGCGTGAAAACGATATTGCCAATATGGGTTACGCCGAAGAGGTAGATTGCCCTGTTATTATAATTGCCGATATTGATAAAGGTGGTGTGTTTGCACATTTGGTAGGTACGCTTGCGTTGTTAAGCGAGTCAGAACAAGCGCGCGTAAAAGGCTTTGTTATAAACCGCTTTAGAGGCGATATAGGTTTGCTGCAAGGCGGGCTAGATTGGCTTGAAGAATACACAAACAAACCCGTACTTGGTGTATTACCTTATTTGCACGACCTAGCGCTTGACGCTGAGGACGCCGTTGCAATTGATAATAACGTAACCAATGCCACAATTAATATTGCAGTGCTGCTCGTGCCACACATTAGTAATCATACCGATTTTGATGCACTGCGTTTGCACCCAAACATTAATATAAATTATGTGCGCCACACGCAAACGATCCCAGAAGTTGATCTGATCATTCTACCAGGCAGTAAAAACGTGCTGGGGGATTTAACCTTTTTGAAAAATGAAGGCTGGGATTTACAAATTAAGCGCCACTTACGCTATGGTGGCAAAGTACTTGGAATTTGTGGCGGCATGCAAATGCTGGGCAATACGCTCAACGATCCCGATGGTATTGAATCGTCATTAAAGCAAGTAAATGGGCTTGCTCTGTGCGATTTTGAAACCACGCTGACAACACAAAAAGTATTAACCAAAATAACCGCTACACTACTTTTAAATAACCAATCAACACCCTGTAGTGGTTACGAAATACATGCAGGTATTAGCCAAGGTGCAGCGCTTAATAAGCCGTTTTTAACCTTTGACGAAAACCACCCAAATGGCTTTAAAACTGATGGCTTTATTAGTGATGATAATGCTATTGCAGGCACCTATTTACATGGTTTATTTGATGAAGCCGATGCTACATCGCAAATTTTAAAGTGGGTAAAACCAAGCGCTACCATTAATCCTATTAGTATTACCGATCACCGCGAGCAGCAGTTAGAGCGCTTAGCAACCATGTGCGAAACGCATTTAAATATACAGCAAATTATCTCGATTTATGAAGGGCACAATAATGACTGAACAAAATAACGATAAGCACCAACAACGCCAACAAAAAGTAAAAGAGCAAGTGGATGCACGTGTTGCTGCCGCACAAGATGTTAAAGGTATTTTTCAGGTAATTACCGGCAATGGTAAAGGTAAATCAACCTCGGGTTTTGGCGTTGTAGCACGCTGCGTAGGTCATGGTAAAAAAGCAGCCGTTTGCCAGTATATCAAAGGTACTTGGGAATGTGGCGAGCGTAATTTATTACAAGGTGCAGGTGTTGAGTTTGTTGTAATGAACACCGGTTTTACCTGGGATACGCAAAATAAAGAAGCTGATACCGCAGCCGCCCAAGCAACATGGCAAGAGTCAAAACGCATGCTTGCTGATAGCAGTATTGATTTAGTATTACTCGATGAACTTACTTACATGGTGACTTACGGTTACGTTGATTTAGATGAAGTAGTAACAGCGCTTAATAACCGCCCGCCAATGCAGTCGGTTATTATTACAGGGCGTGCAGCGCACCGCACTTTAACCGAACTTGCCGACACAGTAAGCGAAGTGCGTAATGTAAAACATGCATTCGATTCAGGCATAAAAGCGCTTGAAGGGTTTGATTACTAATGTTTAAAGCGTTTTTTATTGGGCTGCTGCTTTTTAGTTTATCGGGCAGTGCACTTGCAGAGCAGACTAATGATTCTAAAAAACTGCGAATAATCGCGCTTGCACCACATATAGTTGAAAACCTATTTGCCATAGGGGCGGGCGATAATATTGTGGGCACGGTTGATTATGCCGACTATCCTGCTGAGGCCCAAAGTATTGAGCGCATAGGGGGTTATTACGGCATCTCGCTTGAAAAAGTATTGGCGCTTAAACCCGACTTAGTAATTGCGTGGAAAAGCGGAAATCAAAGCGAAGATTTAGCCCAAATAGAGCGCCTGGGCATAAAAGTATATTTAAGTAACCCGACCACAATCGCTGGTGTAGCCGACGAGTTACTTACTTTTGGTGAATTTACAGGGAATATTGAGCAAAGCCAGCAAGCGGCAAATGCATTTACACAAAAACTAAACGCGATTGTTAAAAGCCAGCAAGATAAAAAAAATATTACCGGATTTTATCAGTTATGGGCTGAGCCTATGATGACAGTAAGTAAAAATACGTGGATAAGCCAACTGATTGAAACATGCCATGTAAGTAATGTATTTGCCGATAGCGTTACAGATTATCCGCAAATTAGTATCGAAAATGTCATTGTTACTAAGCCACAAGTTATTATTATCCCTGATGAAAAATCAAAAACACCACAGCCGGTTGTTAATTGGCAAAAGTGGCCAGAAGTGCCAGCAGTTAAAAATGATCAATTTATTAGCGTAAATGCCGATTTATTACATCGGTTTACCCCGCGTATGCTAGATGGACTGGCGGATATGTGTGATAAAATAGACGCATCACGTAAACAGATTAAGAGTACACAATGAGCGATTGGGCTACATTTTTAGAAAGTGAATTACAGCAACCTTATATGCAACAAACGTTAGAGTATGTGGCTAATCGCCGCAATGAAGGCGTTGCTGTTTATCCGCCTGAACCTCAAGTGTTTAGCGCTTTTGATGCTACAGCACTTAATAACATTCGCGTTGTAATTTTAGGGCAAGACCCTTACCACGGTGAAGGGCAAGCGCATGGTTTATGTTTTTCGGTATTGCCTGAAGTTAAAAAACTGCCACCGTCGCTTAAAAATATATATAAAGAGTTAGCTGTCGATATCAGCGGGTTTATTATTCCTGAGCATGGTTACCTGCAAAGCTGGGCAGATCAGGGCGTGTTTTTACTCAATACAGTATTGACCGTTGAGCAAGGGCAAGCGCATTCTCATAAGCATTTAGGGTGGGAGCAATTTACCGATAATGTAATAGCGCATATTAATAAACACTGCGAAGGTGTGGTATTTATTTTATGGGGTGCACATGCACAAAAAAAAGGTAAAGGCATAGATAGCGCTCGCCATCATGTTTTAAAAGGGCCGCACCCATCACCGCTTTCGGCGCATAGAGGCTTTTTTGGCTGTCAGCATTTTTCAAAAACGAATGAGCTATTACAAGCCCAAGGTGAAAAACCGATTAACTGGCAGGTGTAAATAACCTGAGCTCTGAATAATAAATTTATCTCATGCAGCTATTTTCAGCGCATTAAAAAAGGCTTCCATATATCGGAAGCCTTTTTGTTTAGTTGGGGCGTATTGAATTAAAAGTCGAGCTCTTCAATTGCAATACTGTCTGTAAAGTAGTCTAGTTCTTGTAGTTCTTTACGTAGGCGCTGTTTGTCTTTTATTGCTTCTATTTCACGCCATTTTCTTTTTTTATTTTTCTGAGAGGTTTTCCTTGTTGTATCTGGTCCTTCTAATATCTCTAATATATCGTTTAGGCTATCCATGAACTTCTCCTATTGATTTTATTGACCTCAAGAATACCTATACCACAGGCCTAGTTAAAATAGAATAAAAAAGTGACAGTTATGTTACATAAGTGTGATTAATTGATGAAGGTTTATACGAGGATTATATGAAGTCGATATGAAGATTATATAGAGGGGTAGCGTATTTTAGGCATAAAAAAACGCCGCTATTGCGACGTTTTTAAAACACGATTATAGCAAATTACATTGCTTTAAAGCGCGCCTCTAGTTGTTCTTGTGCATCAGCAAAAGAGCGAATACCTTCAGCTAGTTTTTCAGTAGCCATAGCATCTTGGTTATGTAACCAACGGAACTGTGCTTCTGTTAAAGGCTCTGGTTTTGGCTCTTGTGGAACATCGCTTTCAAGCAAATATTCTTGTGCGCCTTCAAGGTTACCTAAATCTTCTAAAAGATTAGGGCTAATAGTTAGCTTGTCACAACCTGTAAGTGCAATAATTTCGCCTGTATTACGGAAACTTGCACCCATCACAACTGTTTTGTAGTCATGGCGTTTGTAAAATTCAAAAATGCTGCGTACAGACTGAACACCTGGATCTTGTAGCGGATCGGTTGGTTTTTCCATGCCGTTAGCAACGTGCCAATCTAAAATACGGCCAACAAATGGCGAAATTAGAAATACGTTTGCATCGGCACACGCACGAGCTTGGGCATCGCTAAATAATAAAGTAAGGTTACATTTAGTCCCTTCTTTTTCTAGTTGCTCAGCGGCTTTAATACCTTCCCATGTAGACGCTACTTTAATTAAAATTTTGTCTTTGCTTACACCTTCTTTTTCGTAAAGGCTAAGTAGGGTATGTGCTTTATCAATCGTAGCTTGCGTATTAAACGAAAGGCGTGCATCTACTTCAGTAGAAATATAACCAGGTACAATAGCGCTAATTTCTTTACCTAGTAATACGGCAAAGTAATCACATGCTAGTTCAAGTTGTTTAGCTGGCTCTTGCTCGGTTTCTTTTGCGTAGCTCCAAGCTTTATCTAGGTAAGGCTTATATGCTTCAATCTCGCTCGCTTTTAATAAAAGCGATGGGTTTGTAGTTGCATCTTCTGGTTGATGCTTTTTAATAGCTTCAATATCACCAGTGTCGGCTACGATAGATGAATGTTGTTTTAGCCTTTGTAGAGCTGAAGTCATTTGCTTTCCTCATTCCAAGCAAGTTAAAAGAAAAATCTAATCACTCTTAATATATCTAATCCATACTGCAACAGTGTGACAATGCTTGATAGGTCTTATGTCCTGATCAATAAAAAAACGGCAATGCATGGGTTATTAAGAGAGGATTTATTTAAACAAAACGTGCTTTTCGTTTCATTTAATGTTGAAATTGACACTAAATAAATTACAAGTCAATAGCTAACTATGATCACTGTTATTTCACCTGCAAAAAATCTTGATTACGAAACGCCACCCGCAACAGACAAGTTCACTCAGCCTGAATTACTAGAGCACAGCGAAGAGCTCATGAAAGTATGCCGTGAACTAACACCAGCGCAAATTGGCAGTTTAATGAAAATTAGCGACAAGCTATCTGGGCTTAACGCAGCACGCTTTAGCGAGTGGGCGCAGCCGTTTACACAAAGTAATGCTAAACAAGCAGTGCTTGCCTTTAATGGCGATGTATACGGCGGTTTAGATGCAAGCACGCTTAAAGCTAGCGAGCTTGATTATGCACAAAACCACTTACGTATCCTTTCTGGCTTATATGGCTTATTAAAACCACTTGATTTAATGCAAGCTTACCGCCTAGAAATGGGCACCAAGCTTGAAAACTCGCGTGGCAAAAACTTATACGAGTTTTGGGGCAGCGTAATAGCGAATAAATTAAACGAAGTATTAAAAGCACAAGACGCGCAATACTTAGTTAACCTTGCTTCAAACGAATACTTTAAAGCGGTAGATAAGAAAGCATTAAATGCACAAATTATTACCCCACACTTTAAAGACTGTAAAAACGGTCAATACAAAGTAATTAGCTTTTACGCTAAAAAAGCACGCGGCATGATGGCGCGCTACATTATCGAAAATAAAGTAACGCAGTTAAGCCAACTTAAAGAGTTTACGGTAGCAGGTTATTACTTTAGCCCAGAGGCAACAGTTAAAGAGCTTGAGCCGGTATTTATGCGCGACGAACAAAATTAGGTTTATAAGCTTAAATAAAAAACTTAAAAGCCATGCATTGCATGGCTTTTTTGATGTTGGCGTTATATTTGCAATCTCATCTAATATTAATGAGAACACTAATTAAATAGGTGCAAATAAAATGATCAGCATTCCGTCAATTGACGAAGCCGAAAAACTAATAGAAGAAAAGCTCGGAGGGTGGTTTGATGTTGTAATAAGTCATATCCCTAATTTTATAGTTGCGATACTGATCGCAATTGTGTTTTCAATATTGGCACGCTTTGCTGGCAAGCTGATGAAAAACGTATTACGCCGCTCACTCGACTCAAAACAAATTGCCGACTTAATGGCGTCAATTTTTAAAGTTATTGTGTTGTGTATAGGCTTATTTATAGCGCTCGATTTTGTTGGCTTAAAAGGCACTGTTACCTCACTGCTTGCTGGTGCGGGTATTGTTGGTTTAGCAATTGGTTTTGCTTTTCAGGATATGACCGAAAACTTAATAGCCGGTATTGCTATGGGTGTACGCAAACCATTCAAAACAGGCGACGTAATAGAAACCGATGACGTGTTTGGTTCAATACATTCTATAAACCTACGTAACACGCTAATAGAGAGCTTTTATGGGCAGTTAATACTGGTACCAAACAAAGTATTATTTAGAAATGTACTAAAAAATTACACCACGCTAGGTGTTAGGCGCATAGAAGTACCTGTAGGTATTTCGTACGGCGACGACATAGAAAAAGCAAAGGACGTCATCGTCGAAAAAATAAATGAATTTGACTTCGTAATACGTAAAGACGAAACCGCTGTATACGCCGAAGGTTTTGGCGACAGCAGCATTAACTTACTGGTGTGGTTTTGGATTAAATACCCAGGTGAGCCTGACTTTATGACGGTACGCCACAAAGGTGTTGTTGCCGTTAAGCAGGCACTCGATGAGGCTGACATTAGTATTCCATTCCCAATTCGTACTTTAGATTTTGGTATTAAAGGCGGCGAAAAACTCGATGCCATGATAAGCGACAAAATAAGCCAGCAGTCATCAAATAAAGACAGTAGCGACGGTACTGACTCTAACCAAAGTGAGTAATTTAGTTAAAGCTCATTAGGCAAAAGCATTGGGAAATAGTTACTTACCAACAGCGCATTTTTACAGAGTAAAAAATGCGCTTTTTAATTAGTTCAAGTCACTTTTCTTTATTCATTAATTATTTTCTCCAGCAGATTTTGTAACGTATTTTTTATAAGGTAAGTTTCCCTTTTATCTATTTATTATGCAATTATTGGTTATACAAGGTGTATTTTTTTTAGATATTAGGGTTACAAACAAATGAAGTTAAGGATTAAATGGTTTACAAAAATAATTTTATTTTCAAGCCTAGTTATTAGCTTTATTTCAGTAGGTAACGAATATAATGCTAAATATGATGTGAGTTATAAATTAAATATAGATAACAATACCGCTGAAATACTTTTTCTCGATAAAAACAAAAACCTTACCTCTACATTAATCTTACCAAATAAAGCGGCATATATTGAAAAAGAGAAGTTACGAGAGTTTTGTAGCTCAGATGATGTTTTATGCCCTAGAAAAAGTTATGAAAGTAACGTTATCACTTGGTCACCTGATAATGAATATTTAGCTGTGTTTGTGGGTAATACAAAAGGGTTTTGGTTTATCCCCAGTAAAGAGATAACAAAAGCCGCATTCAATAAAAATAATGTAGTTAAAGTCGGCGTACATACTCAAAACGATAAAATAAATATTGCTCTATTTCATGGCGCGGCAGGATGGGTTGATAATCATCATTACGTTTTTTCAGCGGGTTTAAGTGGTGACAATTTTGTTTATAAGTTTAACCCAAAAACAAAGGAACTTAAGGGTTTTCCTTTTGAGCTAAATGAAGATTCTACGGTAAGCAGTTTTAAAGAAGTTTTTGTTGAAAGTTTTAATTCACAAAAAAGTAGTTTTAAATTAAGTGATGTTATTCAACAACTAGATAAATTGAAATAACTACAAAAAATAAACATAAAAAAGCGCAGCTTGTGTTGGAGTAACAAGCCGCGCTTATGAATTAGTTATACAAATAAGTTTATGTGGTGCGTATTAAATAACGCTAATTTTGTTACGAATGATTTTAACCCCATCCATATTTTCTAAAAACTTTTGAGCCAGTGCGCGCTGAAAACCAGTTTGTGCTTCACCGTATAAATCTACTTCACCATTTTTTACCTGCACGCGAATATCACTTAACGCTAGGTTAGGATTAGTTCGTAGGGTGTTGGTGATAGCTTGTTGTAAGTTAGGTTGAGTGGCTACACTGCTTACTACGGCCATGTTGGTTGCTGCACTTACTTTTGTAGCGCAAGCTAATAAAAATAAACAACAAAATGATACTAAAGCGATAGTTAACTTGAAGCGGTTCATAACTTAATCCTTACATTACGGTGAATAGTGCAGCCACAATATGGAAATTCCATCGGCTAGGTTATCTTTGTAGTTACAATTTCGGTGCCAATATTAACGCTATGAAATATAAGGGGATTTTATTAAGTGGGAATTCAGGTGGGCAAAAATTACATTTAAATGAGTATGAGTTACATGCTTGGGTTACATATGTAACAGGTACAAACAGCAGAGCCTGCAAGGCTTGCATTAAAAAGCCGACAAAAGTCGGCTTAGTATAAAAATGTTTTAGGTTACTTTTTCTTTTTAACCTTAGCCTTTTTCTTGGCTTTCATTTTTACTGGATCTTTACGTTTTTTAGCCGGTGGCTTAGCTTCTTTATGCTGTGGCTCGACACCTCTAATTACACGGCGTTTTAATTTTTGTTCAACGTAGCGCTCTACTTTATATAAAATACCAATATCGTGTGCTTCAACTAGCGATATTGCTATCCCTTTTTTACCAGCACGGCCAGTACGACCAATACGGTGTACATATACGTCGGCAGTACGCGGCATATCAAAGTTAATAACGTGGCTGATGTCAGATACATCAATACCACGTGCAGCTACGTCGGTAGCAACTAATATGCTTGTTTTGCCACTGTGGAAGTTTTCCATGGCTTTCATACGTTTGTCTTGTGGCATTTCGCCGCGTAACCACGCCGCTTTTACATCATTAGTTGTAAGTTCGCCAATCAATGTTTCTAAGCGTTCGCGAGTTTTAACAAACACAATCGCTTTAGTTACGTCAGGGTTTTTTAGCGTATTAACTAATAATTCAAGTTTGTGATGATAATCGTCGGCTAAATGTACCCATTGGTGAATTTTAGCTTTTTCTTTACGTGACGATTCGGCTTCTAATAGAGCTGGGTCGCTTAATGTTTTTTCAGCAAACCTTTCTACGCTGTCACCTTCAAGTGTTGCTGAGAATAAAAAACATTGGCGACGATTTTTAGCTTCGTCACAAATACGGCTCATTTCTTTTTTGAAACCCATATCTAACATGCGATCTGCTTCATCAATAATAAGCATTTCTACGTGTTCAGCATGAAAGTTTTCGGTTTCTAGGTATTCCATTAATCGACCTGGTGTGGCGATTAAAATATCATTATTTTTTTCAAAAATTTCTTTATGCGTGCCGTAGTTAATACCGCCTGTTACTACACCAATTTTTAGGTGTGTGCGTTTAGCTAGCAGTTCACATTGTTCATGAATTTGATAAGCCAGCTCACGAGTCGGGGTCATAACGAGTACGCGCGCAAAACCAGGGTCACGACGTGGGAAATCCAGTAAGTACTGAATAGCCGGAATTAAAAATGCCGCTGTTTTACCTGTACCAGTAGGCGCAGATGCTAAAATATCGCGCCCCTGTAGTGCTTCAGGAATAGCTTGTTGTTGAATGCTGGTTGGCGTCTCGTAGCCCATTTTATTAATGGCATCGAGTAGCTTGTTATCAAGATCAAATTCAGAAAATTGCATAGAGTGTCTAAAATAAGGGACAATTACCCTGATTATACGCGCTATGCTGCGCTTGGTGAATGAAAAGGTGAAAAAATGTCTGGTTTTGTATTTAAACAATTTAAAGTTGAACACGACCACTGTGCAATGAAAGTTTCTACCGATGGCATTTTGCTTGGCGCATGGGCTAATTTAAGCGGTGCAAAGTCATTACTTGATATAGGCACCGGCACCGGCTTACTAGCACTAATGTGTAAGCAGCGCAGTAATGAGCTTGATATAACTGCGGTAGAAATTGACGAAAGCGCCTATACCCAAGCATTACAAAATGTAGCTAATAGCCCGTGGCCAACTATAAGTATTACGCACCAAACTATTCAAAGCTTTAGTAGTGAAGTTAAATTTGACGTGGTTATCTCTAATCCACCGTATTTTAATCACAGTTTAAAAGGCGATAATGTTGCGCGTAATACCGCACGCCATACCGACGGCCTAAGTTTTGAAGAGTTAATTAATGCGTTTAAACGTTTAAGCCATAGAAGCTCTCGCTTTAGCTTAATACTCCCGAGAGTTGAAGGCGTGCTATTTATTGAGCTTGCTACTCAAAATGGGCTTTATTTAAATACTCATTGCCAAGTGAAAGCCACGCCAAATAAAGATATTAGCCGCAGTTTAATGACATTTAGCTACGTAAAAAGCGATATAGAATCATCAACACTGTGTATTAGAAACTTAGATAATACCTACACGGCTGATTATATAGCCCTGTGCAAAGCATTTTATTTGAAAATGTGAAGCAATTGTAAAATAGGAACGAATAACGCAAACTAACTAAAACTTATCGCTGAGAACAGATATGGATAGTCAGATACCTAAACCCTTTATAATTACACTTGCTGTATTACAGGCTATTGCTCTTACTCTTTTATATAGCAGTATAGAAAACAATGTGTGGCCAGCAACAAGCCCTACATGGCTAGTCTCACTTATTACATTTTCTATGAGCTTTCCTTTATTAATGCTAATGACTGTTAATAAAAATAATATAAAAACGTCGTTGCTTTTAATCCTTCCTTTTTCCTTGTTGTTATCTTTATTGGGGGCGTATGCTGGCTTTCAGCAAGAGCCTCAAGAGTACGTAAGTAATAACACTTTAATGTCAGTTTTTATTTTTACTAGTTTAATAGCTGGCTTTAAAGGCCTTATGTACATACAACAATTTGGTAGCTCAGAAAATGTTAGTTACAGTCGTTTGTTTAAGCTCTCTTGGCGTAATTTTATAATATTTGGAGAATGCTGGCTGTTTGTACTTATTTTTTGGGGAATTCTAAATTTAGGTGCGGCTTTATTTGATATTTTAGATATAAAATTTTTCTCTGAGCTACTAAGAGATGAATGGTTTTGGATCCCAACTTTAACGCTCGCATTTGCCTTTGCGAGTGTCATATTTAGAAAGCTTTTGAACATTGAAGATAATATCGCTTTTTTACTACAAACTTTAATTAAGTTTTTATTGCCTGTTTTATCAGTTATTTCTCTTGGTTTTTTAGCAACACTTCCTTTTACCGGACTCAATAAATTATGGGAGACAGGAAGTGGCAGTTTATTAGTAATGTGGCTGCAGGTGCTCACGTTGTTTTTTGTTAACACTGTTTATAAAGATGACTCATCAGTTCGTCCTTATCACATGCTCTTGCACCGACTCGTTTTTATAAGCGTTGCGTTACTTCCAGTTTATAGTGTTATTTCTGCCTATGGAATTTACTTACGGGTAGAGCAGCATGGGCTAACGGTAGATCGTTGTTGGGGCATTTTGATTTGGTTTTTATTGGCGTGTTTTTCGTTTAGTTATCTTGTAGGAATTATAACAAAGCGAGACAATTGGCTAGAGCCGCTTAGCAAAATAAATATTGTGATGGGGTGGGTGGTGCTCGTTAGTATGTTTGCTGTTAACTCTCCTTTATTAAATTTTCAAAGCTTATCTACAAACAGCCAAATAGCGCGTTTAGATGCAGATAAAGTAACAATAGAAAAGTTTGACTATTACTATTTTGAGCACAGCTTAGGTCGCCAAGGTTATTTAGCTATGCAGTTATTAAAACAGAAAATTGAAACGAGTCACCCAGAGCAATACGCTATTGTCGATAGGATGTATGTAAATAATGAGTTTGCTTTAACGCTTGAACACACAGTCGATGATTTTATTGAGCGCAGTGTATTTTGGCCATCACAAGCGCTAATACCTCAAGGTTTAATAGAGGCAGTATTTTCTGAACAACATTTTTACGATCGTAACTCTTTAAAAGAACATACTTACTATTTCATTGGCATGGATTTAAACAATGATGATGAGCTAGATTTTATAGTGATAGACGAAAATAATGGAAATACGACCGCATATTTTTGGTTATTCGACATGGGTAAGTGGCGCTCAAGGTATATGAATGTCGAAAATCCTGAAGAGATTAGATACCTTAAAAGCATGATTGATAATAACGAATTATCTTTAGTTGAGCCTGAATATTCAAATCTAAAAATAGGGGATGTTGTTTTTAAAGTGAGGTAATACGTTACTTTTTTTTATGCTACTGCCCCTTAAACCTAAACTAATGATTATTAGTTTAGGTTTTTTCTTTTAGTTTTTTATTTTATGTACAGCGCTTTAATAGTGTGTTTATAAATCACCTGATATGATTTAGCCATTGGCCACTTAATTTAAAAGGCAACACAATGAAAAAGTTAAATAAATTAGCATTACTTAGCACGTTAGCAGCCACCATTTTTGCAAGCCAAGGTGTGTTTGCTGCTATTACGCCTGTAGGGCTTTGGAAAACGATTGACGAGGATACAAACCAAGCTAAGTCGTATGTACGTATTACCCAAACCAACGGTGTATTAAGCGGCAAAGTTGAAACCATTCTTAACCCGGCAAAACAAAATGATATATGTAGTAAATGCGATGATGAGTTAAAAGATCAGCCTATTTTAGGAATGACTATAATCACGGGTGTAAAAGCACAAGATGATGGTGTTTGGGGAGACGGTGAAATACTCGATCCAACAAATGGTAAAACCTACACTTTACAACTAACTCCGCAAGATGAAGGTAAAAAGCTCGAGGTACGCGGCTACATTGGCTTTTTTTACCGAAACCAATATTGGCTAAAAGTAGAGTAAGTTTTACTACTTATTTAATCACTGGGCGTTAAATAATTAAGTATTAACTGAAATCATTTTTGCGCTTTGCCTTTCTTACTCACTAAGCCAGCTATATTTAATTGGCATTCAATTTTGAGTAAATAATAAAGGAAAAAAGATGATTAAGTACATAGTTGCTTTAATAATGCTTAGCGCACTGTTAATAAGCGGTGGGGCAAATGCAAAGGATGATGCTGTAAATACGGGTTGGTTTAATAACACGGCTATTAAAGGGTACGACAGCGTTGCTTATTTTACGCAAAATAAAGCCGTTAAAGGCAGCGACAAATACACGTTTAGTTATTTAGGTGCCAACTGGCACTTTTCGAGTGAAGAAAACAAAACGACATTTGCAGAAAACCCAAAGCGTTATGCACCGCAATACGGTGGTTGGTGTGCTTATGCAATGGCTGATGAAGGTAACGCTGTAGGTATAGACCCAGAAGCATTTTATATTCACGAAGGTAAGCTTTACTTAAATTACAGCCAAAGCGTACAGCAAAAATGGCTAAGTAATTTACTGCCGTACATTGTTATGGCCGATGGGTACTACCCACAAACAACCAATGTTATGACGTTTCAATAAATTACTCATATTGCTAGGGCGTGTTGATCTTTGTGGATTGAAATTTGTTCAATCTAGGGGCGATTAAATCGCGGCGCGAGGTTTGTAACCTAGTGGGCTAAGTAAAAACCGAGCAACAAAGAGTTGATCGCCCCTAAAAAGAACCCAGAGGGCAGTGCATGTTTGGCATTTATGCTGCGTTATCGCCTATTTATGGGGAATAACCACACTACATAGGCTCTGCCTTGCCTAAAAACCAAACATACTGCTGCAAATTCACCCACCAAAGATCAACACGCCCTAATTAAAAAGCCCGCAGCTAAACTAGTTGCGGGCTTTTTGCTTTTTATTTGTCAGTATTGATAAGTAAATTAAAGCGTTTCGCCGTATTCAGTCATTACCTGTTCAACCCACGTTGCAATACGGTCGTCGCTTAGCTCGTATTGACTGTCTTCGTCGAGTGCGAGTCCTACAAACTGTTTGCCATCAGGCGTTAATGCTTTTGAAGCTTCAAACTCGTAACTACTGTCGTTTGGCCAAAAACCAAGTTGAGTAAATGTTTGCGTATTTATTTCGTCGTGTAGCATGCCTAGCGCATCTTGAAACCACTGCCCGTAACCTTGTTGATCGCCCATGCCAAATAAAGCAATGGTTTTACCATTTAGGTTTACGTCGGCTATGTCGTCCCACTTTGACTCCCAGTCTTCTTGTATTTCACCAAAATCCCATGTTGAAATACCAAAGATGATAAAGTCATACTGCTCTGCATTTTTTAGTGGCTCGTCTTTAATATTGTGCAGGGTAACTATATCGGCACCAATAATGTCGCGAATCTTTTCTGCTGCCATTTCGGTGTAGCACGTAGTAGAACCAAAAAATAAACCAATTTGCATCGTATTTATCACTGTGTAATTGCCTGATATGATAGGCTCAAGTTTACCGTAAGGTATTTTTAATTGATACCTTAGCAAAGCATGAGAGCATAATGTGACAACGCTATCTGACGATTCTTTTGAAAATAACAGCAGTATGAGCAGTAATAGCGACTACCTAGAAACCTTTTTAGATAGCCTGTACTTAGAACAAGGCGTAAGCGAAAACACATTAAGTGCTTATCGCAGTGATTTAGATAAGTTTTGCCTATTTTTAAAAGGGCAAAATTTAATGACGGTAACCGGGCTTGATGTAGAGGGGTACTTAGCTCACCGAGTTGACTTAGGTTTAAAACCACGTAGTACTGCGCGCAGCATTAGTGCGCTTAAGCGTTTTTATCAGTACTTTGTGCGTGAAAAACTAATTAGTGATACTCCCATGCTAAATATTTCTCAGCCAAAAGCAGGGCAATCGTTACCTAAAACACTCTCAGAGGCCGAAGTTGAGGCATTATTAAATGCGCCTAATACCGAAGAAGCGATGGGACTGCGCGATAAAGCCATGCTAGAGCTACTTTATGCAACGGGTTTGCGTGTAAGTGAGCTTGTTGGACTGCGCATGGAGCAAATTAATTTGCGCCAAGCAGTGGTGTTTGTAAAAGGTAAAGGTAATAAAGAGCGCTTAGTTCCACTGGGTGAAGAAGCCATGTATTGGCTTGAGCAATTTTTAAAGGGTGGGCGTGCGCAAATGATAAAACATGCCACCGATTTTGTGTTCCCATCTAAACGCGGAGTAGGCATGACGCGACAAACCTTTTGGCATAGAATTAAACACTATGCTATTTTGGCAGCAGTTGAGTCTCCATTATCGCCCCATACTATGCGCCATGCTTTTGCTACGCACTTATTAAATCATGGGGCAGATTTACGTGTGGTACAAATGATGTTGGGCCATAGCGATTTATCAACGACGCAAATTTATACCCATGTTGCCAATGAACGGTTAAAGTCGGTACATGCAGAGCATCATCCGCGTGCGTAAGTTTGAAAGTAAATATCATTAAGCCGGTCAATATATTAAGTATTTTTAGGATAGAGAGAAGTTATGAAAAAATTAATGTTAGCAGGTGCCATGTTGTGCACAAGTATTAGTGCATTTGCAAATGGCGTTGCTGTAACACCAGATGCTAATGATCCTATTATTACTAAATTTGCCGAGCTTGGTGTAACTGTAAAGCAAATTAACCCAAGTCCAGTAACGGGTTTAAAAGAATTGATTACTAACAAGGGCGTGCTTTACGCAAGTCCAGACGGTCAATATTTAATGCAAGGTACGTTAATTGATTTAAATAATCGTAATAACCTAACAGAGCAAGCATTAAATGGCGTGCGTGTTGAAGGTCTTAAAGAATACGAAGAGTCGATGATTGTGTACAAAGCGCCAAACGAAAAACACAGCATTACTGTATTTACCGACATTAGCTGTGGTTACTGTCGTAAATTACACCGCGAGTTAGACGATTTACTTGATGCGGGTATTACCGTTAAGTACTTAGCGTTTCCACGTGGTGGCTTACAAGGTTCAGGTTACGCAGATTTAATGAACGTATGGTGTGCACGCGATCAGCAAGAAGCACTAACAGAAGCTAAATCGGGCACAAGCACTAAAGTAGTTGCAGGCTGTAGCGCACCGGTTGCAGAGCATTACCAATTAGGTCAAAGCTTTGGTATTAGCGGCACACCCGCTATTATTTTAGAAGATGGTACAATGATCCCTGGTTACCAGCCAGCAGCAGCACTAAAAGCAGCATTAGAAGCGAACAAAGCGTCGTAATTAAACGCTTAGTTATTATTAAAAAGGCCTTAATGGCCTTTTTTTGTCTTTTTAATACGACTCAATAAGTTAAAACCCTGCATGAAAAAACTAATCATTGCGCGTGAAAACGTTGACGACTCGCATCTGCCGAGTAATTTACACCCTGTAATTAAACAAATTTATGCTAACCGCAATGTATTCAATGCCGAAGAGCTAAATAACAGCGTAGCTACGCTTCACGACTTCAAATTGTTTAAAGACATCGACAAAGCCAGCGACTTATTAATTGAAGCATTAAAAGCGCAAAGCCAAATATTAATAGTTGGCGACTTTGATGCCGATGGCGCAACAAGCACTGCAACATTAATGCAAGGCCTTGAAATGTTTGGCTTTAAGCATTTAGATTACTTAATTCCTGACAGGTTTAGCTTAGGATATGGCTTAAGCCCCGCGCTTGCTGAGCAAATAGTGCAAATTAAGCCTGATTTAGTGATCACCGTAGATAACGGCATATCGTGTATTGCTGGTATTGATATTTTAAAAGCGGTTGGCATAAAAGTGCTGGTAACAGATCATCACTTACAAGGTGAACAGCTGCCAAATGCCGATGCAATCGTAAATCCAAATAGGCACGAATGTGATTTTCCGTCTAAATCTATTGCAGGCGTTGGCGTTGCTTTTTACTTATTAATAGCGCTGAGAAGCGTAATGCGAGATCTAGGTTATTTTGAGCAGCAACCGCCGCCTAATTTAGCTAACTTGCTCGACATTGTAGCGCTTGGTACGGTTGCTGATGTAGTGGCACTTGATGCAAATAACCGTACCTTAGTACACCAAGGTTTAGCACGTATTCGCAGTGGTAAAACACGCCCAGGCATTACCGCGCTAATTGAAGTGGCTAATCGCAATGCTGCCCGCTTAAGTGCAAGCGACTTTGGCTTTTCACTTGCACCGCGTTTAAATGCAGCAGGGCGATTAGACGACATGAGTTTGGGTATAGCGTGCTTGCTTAGCACCGATATAAACCAAGCGCGTAGTATTGCGGGCGAGCTCGATAGCTTAAACTTTGCAAGGCGCGAAATAGAACAAGGCATGCAAGCCGAGGCGCAAGCCGTGCTTGATAGGCTCGCATTTAGCGACGATAACATCCCTGATGCAATTTGTTTGTTTCAAGACGATTGGCATCAAGGTGTTATTGGAATTTTGGCTGGTCGCTTAAAAGAAAAATACCACCGCCCAACAGTTATATTTGCTGGTGGCGAAAACGGTGAAATTAAAGGCTCGTGCCGCTCTATTGAAGGGCTACACATGCGCGATTTACTCGAAGGGCTTAATACAGCCGACCCACACTTGATTAATAAATTTGGTGGCCATGCCATGGCAGCCGGCTTAAGTATTAACGAGCAACACTTTAACGACTTTAAAAAAGCGTTTGATGCTGCTGTTAGCGCGCAACTCAGCGAGGAAAGTAAACGCTGTATTGTATTTACCGACGGTGAGCTGCCAAACGACTGCTTTACGATGGAATTTGCCCAGCTATTAAAGCAATCGGGCCCGTGGGGTCAGCAATTCCCTGAGCCGGTGTTTGAGCATACCTTTGAAGTAATACAGCAGCGCATAGTAGGCGAAAAGCATTTAAAGCTCGTGTTAAAACATCAATCAGGTCGTTTAGTTGATGCCATTGCTTTTGGTATTGATGTAAAAGAATGGCCAGATACTGAGGCGAAGTTTGTAAAAGTAGCGTACCAGCTCGATATAAATGAGTTTAGAGGTAAATTTACGCTGCAATTAATAGTTAGAGAGCTTGAAAAAGTGCACTAAAAAATATGTAATATCATGCATAAAATGCTAATAAAGCGCGCGGTTTTTTGTTAAAATCGGGCGTTTTTATCATTTGACGATAATTTATTGCGAAAATCCCATTTTAAGGGGCGCAATTACCTAGCCATTTTGGAGTGATGTACATGTTTGAAGTGAATCCTGTGATTAATCAAATCAAGGAAATTCGCGAACGTACTGAATTGCTTCGGGGGTACCTTTGACTACGCTCTTAAACAAGAACGCTTAGAAGAAGTTAACGCCGAGCTTGAAGATTCAGCCGTATGGAATGAGCCTGAACGCGCACAAGCGCTTGGCCGTGAAAAATCAGCATTGGAAGCGGTTGTTGAAACAATCGACAACCTTGTAGCCGGTACAGACGACGTTGAAGGCTTACTTGAGCTAGCAGTAGAAGCTGAAGACGAAGATACCTTTGTTGAAGCACAAACTGAACTTGCTGATTTAAACGAGCAGTTAGAAGGTTTAGAGTTTCGTCGTATGTTTAGCGGTCCTCACGACTCAAACGATGCTTATCTTGATTTACAATCGGGTTCTGGCGGTACTGAAGCTCAAGACTGGTGTAATATTTTACTTCGTATGTATTTACGCTGGGGCGAAGCTAAAGGCTTTAAAGTTGAGCTAGTTGAAGCGACCGACGGCGACGTAGCCGGTATTAAAGGCGCAACAGTTCGCTTTGTTGGCGAATATGCTTACGGTTGGTTACGTACCGAAACTGGCGTGCATCGCTTAGTGCGTAAAAGCCCATTTGACTCAAGTGGTCGTCGTCATACCTCATTTGCTTCTGCGTTTGTATATCCAGAAGTTGACGATAATATTGAAATTGATATGAATCCGTCAGACCTACGTATAGACGTTTACCGTGCATCAGGCGCGGGTGGTCAGCACGTTAACACCACCGAATCGGCGGTTCGTATTACGCACGTACCAACAAATACCGTAGTGCAGTGTCAAAACGAGCGTTCGCAGCATAAAAATAAAGCCCAAGCGATGAAGCAGTTAAAAGCTAAATTATTTGAGCTTGAGCTACAACAGCAAAATGCTGAAAAACAAACGCAAGAAGACGCGAAATCTGATATTGGTTGGGGTAGTCAAATTCGTTCATACGTACTTGATGACGCACGCATTAAAGATTTACGTACAGGCGTTGAAAACCGCAATACCCAATCGGTACTTGACGGTAACTTAGATAAATTTATTGAAGCCAGCCTTAAATCTGGCCTATAACCACCAAGCTAATAAAGAGCTAAAAAATGACTGATAAAATCCAAGACGAAAACAAGTTAATCGCTGAGCGTCGCGGCAAGTTAGACGCTATACGCGAAAATTGCCCAGCCAACGGTCATCCAAACCAATTCCGTCGTGAGCATTACACGGCTGATTTGCAAGCCCAGTTTGGTGATAAGAGCAAAGAAGAATTAGTAGAGATGCAAGAAGTTGTGTCTATCGCTGGCCGTATTTTAGCAAAGCGTGGACCGTTTTTTGTAATTCAAGACATGAAAGGTCGCGTACAAGCGTATGCATCTAAAGATGTTCAAAAAGATCTTAAAGAAAAATATGGTCAACTAGACACTGGCGATATTATTGGTGTTAAAGGTGCGCTAAATAAATCGGGTAAAGGCGATTTATACGTAGAAATGACTGAGTATCAATTATTAACTAAGTCACTTCGTCCGTTGCCTGAAAAATTCCATGGCTTATCAGATCAAGAAACAAAGTACCGCCAACGTTACGTTGATTTAATTACCAACGAAGCAACGCGCGAAACATTCCGTATTCGCTCGCAAGTAGTTGAAGGCATTCGTCGCTTTTTAGCAGACCGTGACTTTATGGAAGTAGAAACACCTATGCTACAGGTTATACCTGGCGGTGCATCTGCGCGTCCGTTTGTAACTCACCATAACGCGCTTGATATCGACATGTACTTACGTATAGCGCCTGAGCTTTACTTAAAGCGCTTAGTGGTAGGTGGTTTTGACCGTGTATTCGAAATTAACCGTAACTTCCGTAACGAAGGGTTATCTACGCGTCACAATCCAGAATTCACAATGATTGAATTTTACCAAGCATACGCTGATTACATCGACCTGATGAACATCACCGAAGACATGCTACGTACAGTTGCAGAAAACGTACTTGGTAGTGCAGTTGTAGTTAATACAACTAAAGACGAAAACGGCGAAGTGATTGACTCAGTAGAGTACGACTTTGGCCAACCGTTTACACGTTTAAGCATGGCGGACGCTATCTTAAAATATAACCCTGAGTTTGATGCTGCGGTATTTAATGACCCAGAAAACCACTTTGACGAATTAAAAGCGTACGCTAAACAAGTGCACGTTAAAATTCCAGAAAACTGCGTTTGGGGGCCTGGTAAGTTCTTGTGTGAAATATTTGAAGAAACAGCAGAGCACATGCTTATTCAACCTACGTTTATTACTGGCTACCCGTGGGAAGTATCGCCACTTGCACGCCGTAACGACGACAATGCATTTGTTACAGACCGTTTTGAATTTTTTGTTGGCGGTCGTGAGCTTGCAAATGGTTTCTCTGAGCTTAACGATGCACAAGATCAAGCTGAGCGCTTTACTCGCCAAGTTGAAGAGAAAGACGCAGGCGATGATGAAGCAATGCATTACGATGAAGACTACATACGCGCACTTGAGTACGGCTTACCGCCAACTGCAGGTGAAGGTATTGGTATTGACCGTTTAGTAATGTTGTTTACTGACTCATCAACAATTAAAGACGTTATTTTGTTCCCGCATATGCGTCCGCAAGCTGACTAAGCTTTTGGTAGAACAAAGTAAGTTAATAAACGCCGCTTAATAGCGGCGTTTTTTTGTTTTTTAAATCGGCTTTTGTTATTTTAGTTAATAAGTACTACACTAAAAATTAAATGTAGTTATTAGTGCTGGTTAATGTGCAATTCAGCTTCGCCAATTTATTGTTATTGGCAGTTTTAATATTAAAACTAACAGTGCTATAACTTTTTAGTATGATTGTTTTTTAAACATATGTTGTATTAATGTAAAGGTTTTAGCTAAAATACGCACGAAATTTAAACTGCTTAGTATTTAGCAGTTAATATAGATTCTTAAAGGACTTAGAATAATAGTATGAAAGATAAACGAGTAGATGATTTATCAGAAGAATGCACAACAGAGCAAGAACGAGATGCTTACTACCGTGCTTGTATTGCCGAATTTCAACAATTAGGTTACCAAGAACAGTATTTGGCTCAGTTAACGGATGACTTAGTTCCTGTGCTAGGTGTTAATCCTTCAAATAAAAATACGTAACCCGCTTAAATTTCAAACTAATTACACTTTTAAACCAAGCATATGTGCAATCTGTAACCATATAGTCGTTTTTGGTAGAAAAGTGTTTGACATATTTTCTGAAATCTTTATTATACGCCCCACAAGACGGAGAGGTGTCCGAGTGGCCGAAGGAGCTCCCCTGCTAAGGGAGTATAGAGTTTGTAGCTCTATCGAGGGTTCGAATCCCTCCCTCTCCACCATTTCTTTTAATGGCGTGTTTTGTAAAGTTTTAAAGTATGGGTGCATAGCTCAGCTGGATAGAGTACTCGGCTACGAACCGAGCGGTCGGAGGTTCGAATCCTCCTGCGCCCACC
>NZ_JADYXN010000258.1:0-567 GCF_015864285.1 Pseudoalteromonas sp. NZS100_1 | reverse complement strand
GATGTCGCAGTGGCGATAAGCTTGATGATCGGTGGCATATCGCTGGTCAGTGGACGGGCGAGGCGCTGCCGTCTTGGAAGCGCGTAATTTCGGTGTCCGCTATTACGGGGATTATCTGATGAAGCCGCAGTCTGTCATTCGTTTAACCATGTAAGTTCTTCTGTGCCAACGCCGTTGGAGATTGAGGACTGTCCGTATTCTTTTCGCAGATTAAATGTGGCGGAAGTTTGTTCAGCTTGCCTAAGTTGCGAGCGGATTGAGTCAGTCGACCGGAACGCGCTTGTCGTTGCCGCGCAAATCCAGGACCCTCCTTACACCAAGAATGTTGCCCTACGTGTGCTGCCCGGCAGAACCCGCCCCGATTAGGCACGAGCGCTATGGCCTGTGGAACTTGGTCTACATGTGGTTCCGGCGCTGGGCCTCGCGTCGCCAAAATACAGCGAAATATCAATAGTGCTCAGGCATGATCATAAACGGCGATGTGCAATCTGATATCGCCTTTTATGACCGAAAGGGACAAGTATGGCGAGGCAGATGCTCCGGCTTCCGACGGGGCAAAATCGATTT
>NZ_JADYXN010000257.1:0-568 GCF_015864285.1 Pseudoalteromonas sp. NZS100_1 | reverse complement strand
TCGGAGACTGGCTGACACGGACGGCCGAGACGGTGTTCGGTATGCCCGGAGAGCTCAACTACACGTCGAATGGCATGATTTATGGCGCGCGCCTCTTCGATGCCACGCGCAACTTCACCATTCGCGACGCCGAATTTTCGACCAATCTCGAGCAGCATTTCAAGAACTGTGTCTTCGGTGACGTGCTCCTCCACCACAAATCGCTGACCGATCTGGCGAAGGCCAGCGACCTTTGGACGGCGATCGGTCCTGGATCGGAGGCCCGATCCCAGCAATGGCTCGAGAGAGCTTCCGGCGGGAAGGTAAGCAGTCACATTGTTACCTGCCGGGTCGCATACCAGGCGCTGGGCGGGCAGTGGGAAACCATGATCCAGGCCAACGCGGCGATCTGGGGCAAGATTGTGTATCCAAGGCTCAGCAACGAAGCGGCGGCCGCGAAGCTCACCCATGACGTTCCAGTGATCAACGCAGCGTTCACCGGCAACAGCGATAATTTCGTGGGCGTGATGCGGCAGAACAGCGCGATCAATGCGTTCATGCAAGCGCGGGATGGCATGTCGGGAAGCAC
>NZ_JADYXN010000256.1:0-568 GCF_015864285.1 Pseudoalteromonas sp. NZS100_1 | reverse complement strand
GCTCGGGGCCCGACCGCACCTATGCGACGATCGGCTTCGAGGGGCTGGCGCCCTATTGGTTCGAAGTCGAGGGCGCGTTGTTCCTCTCGAACAAGGGCGACCTGCTCGCCCGCCTCGAGGGTTATTACGACCAGCGCATCACCCAGAAGCTCATCCTCCAGCCGATGGCCGAACTCAATTTCTCGGCGCAGGATGTGCCCGAAACCGGAACGGGTTCCGGCCTGTCCGACGTCGAGCTCGGGCTTCGCCTGCGCTACGAAATTGTCAGGGAGTTCGCGCCCTATGTCGGTGTCGAATGGGCGCGCAAGGTGGGCGATACCGCGCGCTTTGCCCGCGCGGCGGGCGAGGATGCGAGCGGGGTCAGCTTCGTCGCGGGGATACGCGCCTGGTTTTGAGCCGCGGCGGGCGGCGCATCGGGAGGAGGCACATCGTGTGCACTCCTGTCGCCGCCGTGCGCTCCAGGCTTTGGCAGGCGACGCCGCTATCTAGCTGGTGATCATCGCCCGACCCGGCGCGGGCCCGGCCCGGCCGAAGGCAGCGGAATCTCCCGCCGCCGCTCCTTCGCGAA
>NZ_JADYXN010000255.1:0-568 GCF_015864285.1 Pseudoalteromonas sp. NZS100_1 | reverse complement strand
GCCGCTGGTCCAGGTTCTGGCCGGCGCCGGATGGGAGAGCGGCCGCTTCGCCTCCAGCCTGCATAGCCTGGCGGATCATCTCAAGCGGCGGGAGAGCTTCAGCAATCTGGCGCTGCCCGTCGATGTGCAGGGGCGCACGCGCTGGCTCGAACTGTCAGCCTCGCCCCGCTATGATGACAATGGCAATTTCCAGGGCTTTCGCGGTGTCGGGTCCGATATCACCGTCCAGCGGGAATCGGCCGACAAGATCGCCCAGCTGGCGCGCTTCGACACGCTCACCGGCCTACCCAACCGCGCCCATCTGCGCGATGCGCTGGATCAGGCGATGGCTGACACCGGCAATCGTCGGCCCGGCTGCGCGTTCCTGATGCTCGACCTCGACCGGTTCAAGGCGATCAATGACAGCCTGGGCCATCAGGTCGGCGACCAGTTGCTCAGCCAGGTGGCGCAGCGTCTGCGCCATGTCTGTGGCGGTGCCGGCTTTTGCGGTCGCATCGGTGGCGACGAATTTGGCGTGGTGATCGCGCGGATCGACGATGACCGGGCGGTGGCGCGCCTGTCGATCGCG
>NZ_JADYXN010000254.1:0-569 GCF_015864285.1 Pseudoalteromonas sp. NZS100_1 | reverse complement strand
CCTTGCTGTCGAAGGGGCGGGGCGTCTGCAGGTCGACATTGCCGCCGATGCCGCCTTCTTCCAGATTGGCGAGCGGGGTCTTGTAGACATCGACACGGCCGAACAGTTCGGATGGGAAGACGTCATAATTGAAGTCGCGGGTCGAACTGCCGACATTCTGTGACGATGTCGTGCGTACCGGCGCGCCGTTGATGGTGGTGACGGTGAATTCCGATCCCAGGCCGCGAATGCTGATGCGCTGGCCTTCGTTCGATGCGCCGTCGCGGCTGAGGAACACGCCCGGAATACGCTGCAGGGAATCCGCGACATTGGCCTCCGGGAATTTGCCGATGTCCTCGGCAACGATGGAGTCGCGTATGCCCACGGCTTCGCGCTTCAGTTCGATCCCCTTTTGCAGGCTGCCGCGAAAGCCGGTGACGACGATGTCGGCGGTAGTGGCTTCGCCCTGTGCTGCATCGGACTGGGGTGTCGGCTGGGGTTCTGCCTGGGCCAGTGCGGGGGCCGAGGCCGCAATCATGGCCAGCATGCTCACCGACATGGCGACGCACGGAAACGCCTTGTTCATATCC
>NZ_JADYXN010000253.1:0-570 GCF_015864285.1 Pseudoalteromonas sp. NZS100_1 | reverse complement strand
TCATAAACAAAGCAACGAACAACAAATGTAGGAGAGGTTGTGGGGAAAAGGGGACCTTAGTTCACTGTTGGTGGGATTGCAGACTGGTACAACCATTATGGAAAACAGTATGGAATTTTCTCAGAAAATAAAAATCGACCTGCCTTTTGACCCAGCAATTCCACTGCTGGGATTATATCCTAAGAACCCTGAAACACCAATCCAAAAGAACCTATGCACCCCAATGTTCATAGCAGCACAATTTACAATAGCCAAGAGCTGGAAGCAACCTAAGTGCCCATCAGTAAATGAATGGATCAAAAAATTGTGGTACATATACACAATGGAATTCTATGCAGCAGAGAGAAAGAAGGAGCTACTACCTTTTGCAACAACATGGATGGAACTGGAAAGCATTATGCTGAGTGAAATAGGCCAGGTGTTGAAAGACAAATACCATATGATTTCATTCACATGTGGAATTAAATGAGCAAACTGAACTAACAAGCAAAATAGAAACTGACTCATAGGTACAGGGCAGCATAACAGCTATGGTTGGGGGAATTTAGGGGGTGGAGGGATCAAGCAAAA
>NZ_JADYXN010000252.1:0-572 GCF_015864285.1 Pseudoalteromonas sp. NZS100_1 | reverse complement strand
GAAACTCGCCGCCGTCACGGAGGAGGGGCGGAGCACCTCGGCGCGGTGGCGGGAGTCGTTGCACTTTGCTCGCGAGCCGTTGGCCGAGCTGTCCGCTGCCGAGCGGGCGTCCCTGCGGGACCTGCTGAAGCGGATGCTGGGTACGAAGTAGGCAGCCTGCGCCCCGTAAGGGGCGCGGGGAACTGCGCGACCAGCCACCGACGGCCTGCAGCCGACGCACCACCCCAGAGGTCCGGGGCGAAGCCCCGAGCACCTCGGCCGCGGGTGCGTCGTGGCTGGTCGCGCCCACGCGGCGGAGCCGCATATCGATACAGCCCCGCGCCCCTTCGGGGCGCTAGGCCAGCGGGTCCGGCGCCGCCGTGATGCCCATGGCGGCCAGCTTCGCCTTGCCGCCGTCAGGAGCCGTCAGCACCAGCGGCCCCGCCTCCGTGACGGCGATGGAGTGCTCCCAGTGCGAGGACCACGTCAGGTCGTCCGTCAGGACCGTCCAGTCGTCCTCGAGGACGTGCGTCTTCGCCGTCCCCAGGCTCACCATCGGCTCGATGGCGATGCAGAAGCCCGGCACCAGCTTC
>NZ_JADYXN010000251.1:0-573 GCF_015864285.1 Pseudoalteromonas sp. NZS100_1 | reverse complement strand
GCTCACCGGCGCATGATCCAGCAGCCACTCGACCGGCCACTGGCCGCTCCAGGCAATGCAGTCGGCCACTTCCTTCTGCTGCTCGGCGATGTGGATATGGACCGGATTATGACCCGCGATTCGGACGAGGAGCGCCAATTCGTCGGGTGCGACCGCACGCAGGCTGTGCGGCGCCACGCCAACGACGGTATTGGGCAGGCTCCGCGTGCCCGTGATCGCCGCTTCACGCAACCGGGCGAAACCGTCCAGATCATTGATGAAGCGCCGCTGGCCCTCGCTCGGCGGCTGGGCGCCGAAACCCGACCAGGCGTAGAAGACCGGTAACAGCGTCAGACCGATGCCGCTTTCCGCCGCCGCCGCCATGATCGCCAGGCTGGTTTCGGCCGGGTTCGCATAGGGCGCGCCGTCCGCGGCGTGATGCAGATAGTGAAATTCGCCGACGCGGGTGAAGCCGCTTTCCAGCATCTCGACATAGGCCTGGGCCGCGATCGCCGCGATATCGTCCGGGTCCATGCGACCGACGAAGCGATACATGAGGTCGCGCCAGGTCCAGAAACTGTCGCCCGCCGGGCC
>NZ_JADYXN010000250.1:0-573 GCF_015864285.1 Pseudoalteromonas sp. NZS100_1 | reverse complement strand
GGGTATGCAGCGGCACGCGGCCTTCGCGATACCATTCGGTACGCGCGATTTCCGCGCCGCCCAGACGGCCGGCGCAGTTGATGCGGATGCCTTCGGCGCCCAGACGCATCGCCGACTGCACCGCACGCTTCATGGCGCGACGGAAGGCAACGCGGCGTTCCAGCTGGTCGGCGATGCCCTGTGCGACGAGCTTCGAATCGATTTCCGGCTTGCGGATTTCGACGATGTTCAGCGACACGTCGCTGCCGGTCAGTTCGCCGAGCTGCTTGCGCAGCTTTTCGATGTCGGCGCCCTTCTTGCCGATGATGACGCCCGGACGGGCGGCATAGATCGACACGCGGCACAGCTTGGCCGGACGCTCGATCACGACCTTCGAGATCGCGGCCTGCGGCAGGTTCTTCATGATGTACTGGCGGATCTTGAGATCTTCCAGCAGCAGGCGACCATAGTCGGCGCCTTCGGCGAACCAGCGGCTGTCCCAGGTACGGTTGATCTGCAGACGCAGACCGATCGGGTTGCTCTTGTGACCCATGTGCTTACGCCTCCGCTTCTTCGCCAGCTTCACGCACGACG
>NZ_JADYXN010000249.1:0-574 GCF_015864285.1 Pseudoalteromonas sp. NZS100_1 | reverse complement strand
TTTCCCCGATGGCTGGAGGCGCGCGGCGGCGCCCTGCCCGACCTGGCATCGCTGCGCGCCAATCTGGCGACGGACGAGGCGCTGCTGGCGGTGACGCCTGCCTTTGACGGCGTCTATATCCTGGCCGTCAGCCGCGAACGGACCGCCATCATCCGGGCGCAAGAGACACGCGCCGATCTGGTCGGCCGGATCGCGCGATTGCGCGCATCGCTGAGCGCCACCGGCTTCGACCAGGAAGGCGCCCATATCCTCTACACCCAGATCTTCACACCCGATGTCCAGGCCGCGCTGGGCAAGGCGCCGCGCCTGCGGGTCGTGCCGACTGGCGCGTTCGCCGCCCTGCCCTTTGCCATGCTGCCGCAAAAGCCGGTGGAGCATATCGACCGGAACACACCCTGGCTGATCCGGCGCTATGCACTGCGGATCGACAGCGGCTTCCGCCCCGTCGTGCCGCAAAAGCTGGCGGCGCAGGATGACCGGATGCTGGGCATCGGCGCGCCCCTGCCCTTTTCGCAGGAGACGCAGGCGATCGCCCTCAGGCAACGCGGCGGCGGCGCGGCCACGCTGGCGCAAT
>NZ_JADYXN010000025.1:0-67200 GCF_015864285.1 Pseudoalteromonas sp. NZS100_1 | reverse complement strand
AAGTGGTGTGAGCCATTAAGCTAACTTGTACTAATTACCCGTGAGGCTTAACCATACAACGCCAAACGCGTTTTATGCGACAGTTTAGACAGAAGTTAATATGACTAAAGTAGATATTACTGAAAAGACTTAAAAAATATTATCAGATATTTTCCAAATTCAGTTAGTGCGCAGAAATACGTATTAACGCCCAAATTTGCTTGGTGACAATAGCGTTTTGGACCCACCTGATCCCATGCCGAACTCAGTAGTGAAACGAAACAGCGCCGATGATAGTGTAGCATTTGCTATGTGAAAGTAGGACATTACCAGGCTTCAAATTGTAGAAAGCCCGAATCTAACGATTCGGGCTTTTTTACGTCTGCAGAAAAGTGAAATGTGCGCAATTAATGCACTCTCATCCAATACCCATCACGTAGGTCGGGCGAGCGAAGCGACTCCCGACGCTGAAAGCATCGAAAGTACCCTTATACCAACCTGCATAAATCTTTAATCAATTTAACGAATTAAATTGCACTATAACGTCGTTAAAAATTTTTATTTAGAACAACTAGATACAAAAACTTTTGCCTAGTTCTAGCGTAATTTTCTTAACGTTAAATAGACCCCATATATAAGCAGATTGATATTATAAAGCTTCTACTTCAATTCTAACCTCACGATACGACTCAATATCTTCACTAAATCACAGTCTGATTTAAAAACTAGCTGCTTCTTCTCACTTTGTTGCAATTTCATTCTTGGTTTAATAAGTGACCTGTGTAAAACTACCTGCGTTAATTTAGTAAATCAGGTGACATGAATGTCGAATATTAAAGCTTGGAAACTTATGAGCCTGTTTTGTTTGTTCGCAGTGCTTATGGGTTGTCAATCGAAAGAAGAGCAGCTGCAACAAACAATTCAAGAGTCTATTAAAAAGGTAGATACGGAGCTGTCTCAGCTTGGTACTGCACTCGATAATGGAAGCGTACGCAATGCTGTATTACTTAAAGAATATGGTGAGCTTCTTAAAAAACAACAACCAGAGCTTACAAAAGTTGTTGATGTAATTACCCTTGATGCAACGCGCCAAGGCGCACTTTATAGTGGCTTAACACAGCGACTTAAAGATATTAAAGGAACTTACTTAATTCCTCCTTATGAAGATACGTTACATAGCATTGATTTGTTGCGTGAAGCGGCAAAACCTACGTTATTTTCTGATGCGTTAACCGATCCTATTAATATGCTAGCTGATATGTCGAAAGGTGCTTTAGCACGTGTAGGCGCAATTAGTAAGCAAGCTGAAGGTGAGGGTGTTGGTAACCAAATGGTAGGTAATCCTAACTATGGTAACTGGCAATCAAATAGTAACGGTATTAGCTTTTGGCAATGGTACGGAATGTATCGTATTTTAGGCGATGTATTTGACCGTGTTGAATACGGAAGCTGGAGCAAACGCCGAAAGTATAGTTATTACAATGACTATGGCCGTTCGCGTTATTCAAGTCCTAAACAAATTAAAACTCAAAGCGCGCTAGAAACACGCACGCGCCAAACATACCAACGCCAAGGTAAGCAGTTTACAAGCCCTTATGCGAGTAAAAAAACAGGTGCATCAGGTTTAAGCCGTAGCAGTTATACGCCACCAAAAAGCCGCAGTAGTTATTCTCGTTCGAGCAGTTATAGCAATAGCTCTGGATCGGTGCGTGATAGCGGTAGCAGAACCTCTCGTGGCGTGAGCCGTGGTAAGTAAAAGAATAAAGTTGGAGTTAGAATAATATGTATGAATTTAATGGAATAACTATGTGGTCGCTACAAGCGCTGGCGATTGATTTTGCAATTATTGTTTTATTATTTGTAAGCCTTAAATATATAAAAGGTTGGGTTTCAAACTTACACGCAAATGATGAAATAACAGAGCGCGATAACTTTGCCTTTGGTATTAGTTTTGCTGCTGGTTTAGTGGCACTGGCGATTGTATTAACGGGTGTAAGTAGTGGGGCTTTTGCTGCAACACTGCAACAAGAAGCGCTGCAAATGTTAGCTTACGGCGCATTAGCTATTGTACTTATTAAATTGGGTCACTTCTTTCAAGATAAAGTAGCACTTCGTAAAGTAAGTCTGCACGATGAAATCGTTAAAGGTAACGTTACAGCTTCAATAATTGATTTTGGTCATGTTGTTAGTGTCGCTATTGTTATTCGCTCAGCTCTTTTATGGGTGGCTACTGATGGCTGGCATGGTCTTCCAATTGTAATTGCCGCCTTTATTATAGGTAGCATTGTATTACTACTTGTTAGCCAGTACCGAGTGCAGTTATTTAAGCGTACAAATAAAAGTGGCGACTGCCTACAACAAGCAATTGTTGATGGTAACTTAGCTGTGGGTATTCGTTACGCTGGATTTTTAGTCGGTAGTGCATTAGCTATTACAGCAGCAACGGGTGTTGCACCTTACGCTGCGGATAACATTAATGCGAGTTTACTATACTGGGCTATTAGCGCAGTAGTGAGCCTTGTTGCATTTATTATTTTGCACTTAGTGACAATTAAAATAATTTTATCTGGTTGTGATATTTCAGATGAAGTTAATCGTCAAAAAAATGTAGGTGTAGCTACTATTTCTGCAGCAGTATCATTTGCTGTAGGTATCACTATGGCAACATTACTAGGCGCATAATCAGTGTCATCAACCAACACTCCCCCAAGTAAGTCTCGCTTACTTGGGCACGATATACTACTTATTACTGTTATGGCTGTGCTTGCTGGGTGCGGCCTTATTTATGAATACTTACTGTCTCATTATGCGGGCCGTGTACTTGGCTCAGTAGAGAGCGCTATTTACGCCATGATTGGTACTATGATTGTCGCAATGGGCTTAGGCGCTTTTTTAGCGCGCTGGTTCAAAGATGCATTTACCGCTTTTGCTTGGCTAGAAAGCATTATTGCTTTGGTTGGCATGGGCTGCATTTTAGCGATAGCGGGTGTAATAGCAGTTAGTTATTCTCTTCCTCATTTATTTTCGAGCATTTTTAATTTACCCCCTGATGTTGTACTTAATGGTTACGTATTTCAAAAGCTACAAGAGTGGTCACGTTTTCTACCTTATGTTTTTGGTTTAATACTGGGCTTATTTATTGGTATGGAAATACCGCTTATAGCGCGCATTCGTCAGCACGTTTATGGCCGTTTTTTAGAAAACAACGCAGGGACTATTTATGGTGCCGATTATATCGGTGCTGGTATTGGTGCAGCCATTTGGGTAAGTATCATGCTCTCAATGCCTATAATGCAGGCTGCAGCGTGGACGGCGTTATTTAATATCATTGCGGGGCTCGCGTTTTTATGGCGCTACCATACCCATGTGCGCTTTGCTAAGGCACTTTTAGTTTGCCATATAGTATTACTGGCATTATTTGGCTTTATTTTAGTATTTGGCAGTAGCTGGATGAACAATCTAAGTAATGTTTTATACAAAGATAAAGTAATTTATTCGCAAGCAACTAAATACCAACACGTAGTTTTAACCGAAAGATTAAGCAAAAACCAACCTCAGCCAATTACAGATTTATATTTAAATGGGCGTTTACAGTTCTCAAGTATTGATGAGCAAATATATCATTCAATGCTGGTTTACCCTGCAATGCTTGCCTCTAACAGACACGACCGTGTATTAATAATTGGTGGTGGTGACGGGCTTGCACTTAGAGATGTTTTAAAATGGCCTGTAAGCGAAGTAACGCTAATAGATTTAGACGCGCAATTACTGAATTTATTTGGTCATAAAGACGGTGACTTTACGCCGCCAGAGCACATCAATAAGCGATTACTACAGCTAAACAATAAATCGATGCATGACTCGCGAGCCAACATAATTGTGGGTGATGCATTTTTAGAAGTTGAAAAGCTACTTGACCAATCTAAGCAGTTCGACACTATTTTAATTGATTTACCTGACCCTAATCATCCTGATCTAAATAAAATGTACAGTGACTACTTTTATAATCATGTACGGCAGTTATTAGCACCCGATGGCGCAATGGCGGTTCAATCAACCTCACCTTATCACGCTAAAAAAGCGTTTTTAAGCATTGCTAAAACAGTTAAAGCTGCTGGGTTTGGCTATGTTGAGCAGTATCAGCAAAACATACCTTCTTTTGGGCAGTGGGGCTGGACTATAGCGACTAAAATGGGGCAGTCGGCCAGTGGCCGTATTAATGATGCGACGGCTATGCCTGTGCCATCAAGGTGGATTAGTAAAGAATATTTATTGGCAAGTTTTGTATTTCCTAACCACTACTTTGAACAAGTTAAAAGTATTGAGGTCAATAGGTTAGGGTCTGGTCAGTTGTATGATTACTACCGAACTGCATGGCAAATAGAAAGCGAATTGTATAAAAACTAATAAAACATGGTTGACATAATATGTCGGCCATGAGAATCTTAACTCAGACATAATATGTCAAACGACAAAAGGCAGAGACATGGAATTAAATGAACTTTCAATAAAATTAGCTTCTTTTGAAACTGAAGGCGCTAACTTTGAGTCTTTCTTGATTGCCAACCCAGGCGAGCAAGATGTTTTACAAGTCATTGTTGATGGAAATGATGAGCTTCCAATTTTTGTTACGCAAACGCAAGAGCAGTTATTATGTATTAGCTACTTGTTTGACGAAGATGAAGTTAAAAGTGAATTACGCGACGAATTAAACGAAACATTATTACGTTTAAACGTGCCAATTCCACTGAGTGCATTTGCTAAAATCGATAACAAATACGCGATTTTTGGTGCACTGTCGGTAAATTCATCATTAGATGACGTTACCCACGAACTAGTGACATTAGCTGATAACGCTATAGACGCACTAGAAGCCGTGACCTTGTATTTAAACGATTAATAGCTAGTTAGTGGAGTTAAGATTATGAGTATTTTAAAAAAATTATTTACAGCAGTACGTGGCGGCGCTCGTGAAGCAGGCGAAGCAATTGTAGACAAAAACGGCATCCGTATTTTTGAGCAAGAAATTGCAGACGCGCAAAATGCACTTCACCGCGCTAAAAAAAGTCTTACAGAAGTAATGGCTAAAGAAATGCAAACTAAGCGTAAAATTAGCGCAGTAGATGCCTCAATCGCTGAACATGAAGCGTATGCAGGCCAAGCTCTTGAAAAGGGCAACGAAGCATTAGCATTAGAAATTGCAGAAAAAATTGGTGACTTTGAAGCTGAAAAAGCTGAAAACGAGCAAGTATTATCTGGTTTTAGCAATCACATTGTTGCGCTTAAGCAGCAAGTTAAAGATGCTGAAAAATCGATTAAAGAGAATCAGCGTCAGCTTACTATGGTTAAAACCACTGAAAGCGTACAGCAAGCAACAATGGCTGTTAACAGCACACTTAATACAAATAGCTCGTCTATGACATCGGCTCGTCAGTCGCTTGAGCGCATTAAACAGCGTCAACAAGATCGTAGCGACCAGCTTGGTGCTGCAAAGCAACTTGAGTCAGACGTAAATGGCGATGACTTAAAAGCTAAAATGGCTGAAGCCGGTATTGGTGACACAAGTCCAAAAAGTGCTGATATTTTAGCTCGTATTAAAGCGAAGCAAAATAGCTAACCATTACGTTTATACTTTAAAAAGGTAACTGAGTTTTGCTCAGTTGCCTTTTTTGCTTAGAAGGCAACCTTCCTATGTTTAATTTTTTCAAATCTAAAAAAGAGCCAGAGCGTCAGCTTAATCATCCAAGCGATCTTAAAGTAGGCGACATGTTTAGCGTTATAGACTCATTTGCTTATCCAACATGGTTAAAAGGTGAAACGTTACGTGTTACTGGTATTCAAACTTACCAATACCAGCACAGTAGCGATACTGAATTTGTACTTGAGACAAATAGCGGCCAAGTTGTATTTTTACAAATTGAGCAAGATGATGGCGAAGAGTGGGCTAACTTTTCTATTAAAATTCAGCGAAACGAAGTTGAAGAGATATTTAGCCTTGATGAGTTTGCGCGTATTTTTGATGAAGAGTCGTTAACCCACATTACAGTGCAAAATACACCAGAGCGCTTTATGCAGTTTTTAGCTAAAAGCTACCAACAAAGCGAGTCGCCTTATGTGTGTTATTTCCATAATAAAGATTACCGCAACCAAACTTTGCCTCGCTATGAGCAAGAAGGTGGTGAGCCATGTGAAATGATTTGCTTAGCGTCTGATAATGAAGGCTTTGGTTTAAATATCGAAATTTGGGATGGCGGCGAAACCGAAGTATCGCTAACGCTCATGCGTCCAATGTCAGACATTGTAGACTTGTTTCCCGGAGATGCTAAGTGAGTGATGCTAAAGACAAGTGGTTACGTCAGGAACAAGCTGTACGTGCCACACAAATGGCATTCGATCTAAGCAGCGAAGTTCAAAAGCTGATAAAAAAGCAGGCAATTGATCAAGAGCTAACGCCGTCAGATATGATCCGAAAAATACTTGGCTTAGACGTAAAGTCTAAAAAAACGCGTCAACGTTTATCGTTTAACTTAAATGATGATGAAATAGCGCAACTAGCCAGTCGCTTTGATGTACAAAGCGATGATAAGCGAGCCGTAAAGCAACAAGTAGCTGATTTATTAATAGCTCACACTAAAAATAAAAAAGTGAAATAATTTAATTAGGTTTTTATGAATATTGTTTTAATTGCTTACTTAATTATTTTTGCGTTGTTTGGTACTGCGGCGAGTTATTTTGTACGTTTTATTTATGCATATTGGGTGCTTAAAACAATGCCCATGAAATACATTATTAAAGCGGGTATTTGCGTGGTACTGGTGGTAGTAATTTCAGCGTTAATTCCGTATTTAAGTTAACGCTGAAATTAGCTTATACGCGGCCGTTTTTATTTTATATCAAACGACTGGCATTGGTGGTTAATACACAGCGATTGCACTTCAAGTACAGGAGAACAATCAGTTAAGCCTTGTGCTTTATTTTGTATGTTTTCTTGTTTTGTTATTTGTTGAGCAAGCTGTTCTGCTTCTTCTTGAGATGTGTTTAGCGTTGAATAAACAGCATATTTACTCGGTCCGCCGCATGCGCGGGCGCCCACTTCAAGTACTTTGCACTGAAAGCTTGCAGTGCAGCTGTTATTACTCACCATGTTATTCAGATCATAGTTTAAGTCAGATAAGTTTTTACTTTGCTCATTTGACGTCACAGTACTAGCACAACCACTTAGTAATAAAATGCTGCTAGCAATGCTTAAAATTGATAGTTTAATTGCCGATGGTAAACAACTCATAACGTTATCCTTAAAATGCACTTACCGCTGAGCTTTCAAGTTTAACACATTTATTTTCAACACACTGCGTGCTTGGCGTTGTTAAATGCTGACAAATGCTCATCATCCCTTTTTGTGAATTATAACTACTTTCAAGCTTTGTGATTTTATCGCTAAGGGCTGCTACTTGTTCCTCAGATGCTGCGTTTGTTGAGTACACAACAAAGCTGCTTGGCCCACCACATGCGCGACTGCCTACTGCATTTACTCTACATTGGGTGCTGGTATCACATTGCTTATCTGTAATTAGCGTATTTAATTCGGTTTTAGCTGTTTTTATATCGTCTATTGAAACGTTTTTTAAATCAGCTTTTGGTATTTTTTCAGCAACTACGTTCTTTTTAGTATTTTCTTGTAATTGAGTGTTTTCTTTTAGCTTTTGTGGCTCTTGCTTTGGTGCTTCAGCTTCTGAGGTGATTGTTACTTGCTGCGTTTCAGTGGGTGCTTTATCTAAGCATGCAGTTAAACAAAGTGGTAAAAGTATGGCTAACAATGGGGTACGCATAACAAACCTTGATAGTGATGAAATATTCATCACTATCATACACGGTGCATTTTTTACGGCAATAAAAACTATATTATCAAGTAATTAAAGCCGTGAAAAATACCGTTTTGTTAAAGTCCACCCTGCGTTAGTTTGGTGGGGTTAAGTAGTTTTTCGAGTTCACTGCGTGGTAAATCGGTTTCTTGTTCGGCTACATCAATAATAGGGCGGGCTTCTTTATAAGCCTGCTTTGCTATTTTTGCTGCTTTTTCATAACCGATCACCGGATTAAGTGCCGTCACTAAAATTGGATTTTTAGCGAGCGCTTTATCTATATTAGGCTGATTTACCTTAAAGCTGGCAATGGCTTTATCACCCAATGCCTGCGCGCTATTGGCAAGTAATTCTATGCTTTGTAAAATATTATACGCAATGACTGGGAGCATAACGTTTAGCTCAAAATTACCCGCTTGGCCTGCTACGGTAATCGTGGCGTCGTTGCCAATGACTTGTGCGCTTACCATGGCTGCGGCTTCTGGTATTACTGGGTTTACCTTACCTGGCATAATAGACGAGCCCGGTTGAAGTGCTTCAAGCTCTATTTCACCTAAGCCCGCAAGTGGTCCTGAATTCATCCAGCGTAGGTCGTTGGCTATTTTCATTTGTGCTACAGCGAGTACTTTTAATTGCCCCGAAAGCGCGACGATGGCGTCTTGTGAACCTATATTATAAAAAAAGTTACTACTAGGCGTAAATCTAATTCCTACATTGGCACTCAGATTTTCTGCAAATTTGGCTGCAAACTTAGGGTCTGCATTTATTCCTGTTCCAACAGCTGTACCGCCTTGTGCAAGTTCGCATACACGCTCTAAGCTATGTCTAATTCCTGCTGCGGCATGATTAACTTGTGACTGCCATGCACTGAGTGTTTGATCAAACGTTACAGGCATTGCATCCATTAAATGCGTACGGCCCGTTTTAACTATATGGCCTACTTCAGCTTTTTTCTTTTCCAGGCTTTGCGATAAATTTTCAAGCGAAGGAAGTAATTCGTACACTACATTTATTGCGCTACTGAGTGCGATAGCAGTAGGGACTACATCGTTAGAGCTTTGCCCCATGTTTACATCATCATTAGGGTGAATGCTTTCATTGCCTATCCGGCTAGCAAGCGTTGCAATAACTTCATTGGCATTCATATTTGAGCTTGTGCCAGAACCTGTTTGAAAAATATCAACGGGAAAATGCTCAACATGTTCACCATCAATAATACTTTGGCAAGCTTGCTCAATTGCATCGGCTTTAGCTTTGCTTAAATGGCCTAGCTCACAGTTACTTTGTGCAGCGGCTTGTTTTATATAAGCCAGTGCAGTTATAAATTGCTTTGGCATAGGTAAGCCACTAATGGCAAAATTATTAACCGCTCGCTGTGTTTGCGCCTGATAGAGCGCATCAGTAGGTACTTGTAGCTCGCCCATGCTGTCTGATTCTGTTCTAAAGTTGCTCATAAGTGTGCTCCTTAAAAAGGGTTGAATTCGTGACTAAGAATACGAGCTTCACGCTCAAGTATTAAAAATTGTGCAGTATTGTTATGCACTTTATAAAACCGTTTTAGTGCTAATAAAGGTTTGTATAACTGCTCTAAACATTGTTTACGAATAGCATTATGTATAAGAGGGTCGCACATTTTGTTCATAATTTCATGGTGTGTGCGTCTAAGATAAAACTCTTGAAGCAAGGGATTACGTTGTTGCTCAAATTTTTTGGCGACGTTAAGGGCGGTTTCTATGTAATCGGCAACGAGCATGGGTGCATGCAGGCCAGGTCTTAAGCAATGGCAAGAGAGTTCTTGATGGTAACGATGCTGGGCATAATTTGAAGACATAAAAAAACCGACTTAAGTTAACGATAATAGTTATCATTACATTTAATCGGTTTCAGTGTAAACAGTTATTATAAAAATTATTTGCGATACTAATTTGAGTTTTAATTGTAGCCAAGAATAAATATCTGATCTGTTTCATGTTTGGTCATCGCCTGTTGATTATGTTTAGGGTGCGAAAGTAAATCGATTACTGTTGCTCTCATATCAACGGCGTAACTATGATCGTCGGTGGTTTTTTCGGTTATAGCAATAGCTGCGTCTACAGCGGTATAAGGGGGTATATGCATAATTTTATCCTTTGAAATTTAATATAAGTTAAACCCTTTAGTGGGTTAGTTATATAAAAGCATATTACGTACCAATCATAATAAATTAGCTCAACCATATGATAGTTATAGTGTTTAAAAATTATCTTTTTTTTCATCACGACAAAATAAGCTAAATTTGCTTTACTGTTGTGCATTAATCTACAATTTTGGTGCACAGTAATGACAAAGCCATTTTCACAAGCCTGTGAAAACAATAAAACCCCTATTTTAGAGCAATTAAAAGTTGTATTAATAAATACTAAAACAGTACTCGAAGTCGGATCAGGAACCGGCCAGCATAGTGTTTTTTTTGCAGAGCAATTACCACATTTACAATGGCATACAAGTGATCGTGCTATAAACCACGAAGGGATTAACTTATGGCACCGCGAAGCTAATTTAACTAATTTGCATGCACCACTTGAGCTTGATTTAAATAATGAGTGGCCAGTAGATAAGGTTGACGCTATTTATACTGCAAACACATTTCATATTGTAAGTTGGCAATTAGTTGAGCGTTTTTTTGACGGTGTTAAACGCCACTTAAATAGCGACGGTATGTTGTGTATTTATGGGCCATTCAAATACCAAGGTGAATTTACCAGCCCAAGTAATGATGACTTTAGTGCCTTTTTAACAGAGCGCGATCCGTTAAGTGGAATAAGAGATTTTGAAGCCGTTGAACAACTAGCTAAGCAAGCAGGGCTTACGCTTATTAGCGATACAGCCATGCCTGCAAATAATCAGTTACTCGTTTTTAAACGGCAGTAATGAGCTACATTGCTCTTTATATATATCAATATGGCCGCGTTCACGCTTTAAGTAGTCGCTTATTGCATTACTAAAGTCGCCATCAACAATATGGTGAGCAGAGTAGGTAAGTACGGGTTCAAATCCGCGTGCTATTTTGTGCTCACCTTGTGCACCCGAATGAAAACAGTTGAGTTTATGCTTTATTGCAAACTCAATACCTTGGTAATAACACAATTCAAAGTGCAGCGAATCTACTTCCTCACTTGCTCCCCAGTAGCGCCCATAAAGCGTATTTTTACTTACTAAACTAAGTGTTGCAGCAATCACGTTATCGTCTCTTTTGGCCAGCATAATAACGAGACTGTTAGCCATTAAGGCATGTAAAAGCGTAAAAAACTCCATATTTAAATAGCCCAAATGACCAGAGCGCTTTAAGTAGGTACGCTGATAAAACTCACAAAACAATTGCATTATCTCGGGCGTAATTTGCGTTCCTTGCAGCCATTCAATATCAATGTTCTGTTGCGCTATTTTAGCTCGCTCTTTTTTAAGTGACTTACGTTTTCGTGAGCTAAGCATCTGCAAAAAGTCGTCAAAGGATTCATAACCTTTATTAAACCACTGAAATTGCACACCCACTCTTAACATGGCGTGTTGCTCAGTTAATGAGGTGGCTTGGGCTTGATCGCAAAAGTTAACATGCCATCCCGACCATCCTTGGTGAGCACTGTGTAAGCTAAGTTGCTCTGTAATGTATTGATATACCGCATTTGGATTAGCGTGCTCGATAGCAATGCGCTTGCCTTCAATAGGGCTAAAGGGAATGCCAGATAGCCATTTGGGATAATATTCTAAACCGTGTTTTTCGTATGCCTCAGCCCAGGCCCAGTCAAATACATACTCGCCGTATGAATGACTTTTTAAATACCCGGGTGCAAGTGCAACGAGCGTATCATTTTCAAAAATAGCGAGGTGATGGGGCTGCCAACCGCTTTTTTGTGTTACGCATTGGCTTTGTTCAAGGGCATATAAAAAAGCATGTTGAGTAAATGGTTCATCACCAAATAAACGTTGCCACTGCGCCTGATCAATCTCATTAATACTGCTAAACCATTGGTGCGAAAACGTTCCCATGACTACTTACCTTGTAGTTGTTCTAAGCTGTTCTACGTTTTTAATAAACGTACTAATTTGCATTTTAAGCTCGGTAAAATGAGGATTATAAGTTAAGCGCTGTAAAGCCGGATAGTGTTTTAAGTTGGCGCTTGTACGCTCTCCTAGTTGTGGGTTTTTAGTTGTTTTACATGTTTTATATAGGGACTCGTCGTTAATAAAGCTGCCACAATTGCGATAAGTTGCGTTAATTCCATAATGTGGATTTTGCGGTGAGTTAACAACAGCAATATGCGATATACCATGAACCTTTTTACATTGAGGTGTTGTGCATTGCGGATTATTTACTGTGTAGTCACTAGCAAAGTCTGGCGGTAAAATATCAGTGCTTCCATAAAGTACTAAAGTATCGAGCGGTTTATATTTGATTGAATTACCTTTGTGTAATGCACTCAATAACTTTAGCGTGGCACGCGTATCTATTGTTGTATCAATATCGCTAAGTACACTAAAAATAGGTAATTTAAGTGCAGGGCGTTTGTTCAAGCTACTTATGCTTGCAAGTGACATTGCATCGTACGAAGCGGCAGCTGCATTTAAAGGAAATGACTCATACTTAGCAAAGTCTACATCGGCGTCTTTATCAATCCAATTAACAAAGGGTATGGCATCAATCCACTTTGCTATCCAGCCGTACTTATTATGTGGCTCGGAGCCTGGCGAATAAAGCATAAGCGCTTTAATTTTAGGGGATACAGTGTGTTTGGTTGCGTAATCAATAAGTAACGCTGCACCGGTAGAGTAACCTGCGAGTATCACCTCATCAAAGTCTTGCACCGAGCGTTCAATACCGTATTTTATTGCTTGTTGCCATTGGCTAACGTCTACATTGAGTAAAGCACTTGCGGCGCTTCCATGTCCTGGTAATAAAATAGTACGCACAGTATAGCCTTGCTGATAATACACTTGTGCTAAATCGTGATACGTAAAGGGGGAGTCAGTTAGTCCGTGGATTAATAGCGCAACTTTATTGCTGTTTGGATGCGTAAGCTCAAAAGGGGCAATAATATCTGCAATAGTAGGGTCAGGTTTTCGCTTACCCTGTATTACTAATTGCTGATACGTTTGTGTAATAACAGGGCATGGCATATTTGCACGTGGATTGGCTTTATTTATATTTTTATATGCAAAATCTAAGTAATCGTTAAATGGTAAAATGGCGTGGTAATTAAAGCGCTGGTGGTTGTGCTCATTTTCAAAGCGTAATAAGCCTTGTTGCTTACTTTTTGTTATAAATTTAAAGTCGCTCGCCTGCGATATACAGTTTTGAGCGACAGCTGTATGAGAAAAAACACTTAAAACAAAACCAAAAGCTACTCTTAAAAATACTCTTAAAACTATTCTTAAAATTAAACCACTATTGTTCATTAACTTCTGCATATTGGACAAGACACTCGGTTAGCTTAATGAGTTCAAGCGGTTTTGCAAGATGTTGATTAAATCCAACTGCTTGTGCATGTGCTTTATCCTCTGGCATTACGTCGGCAGTTAAAGCAATAATAGGGAGTTCTTGTTCGGTTTTAAACTGGCGGATCAGGGCCGTTGCTCTATAGCCATCCATTATAGGCATTTGGCAATCCATAAGGACTAAATCAAAATGCTGCTTTTTCACTATATCGACCGCCAACTCACCGTTTTCTACCATATACGGCACAATCCCTAACGAGCCAAGCATCGCTTTAATAACCATTTGATTTACTGGGTTATCCTCTGCGACCAAAATGTCTAGCGAAGTAATATTAGTATTATCAAATGTAATAACATGTTCTTTTTTAGGCTCTGTTGTTTCTAATCGCATTGAAAATGTAAAAGTAGAGCCTTTATCTATTTCACTTTTAAGGGCTATTTCTCCCCCCATTAATTGGCTTAGCTCTTTTGCTATTGTTAAGCCAAGCCCTGTACCGCCAAACTGCCTTGAGGTAGAGCTATCAGCTTGGGTAAATGCGTTAAATAATTTTTTATGCTGGCTTGGTTTTATACCTATTCCGGTATCACTAACGTTTATAACAAGCTGTACTTTATTGGCTGCAGTAAACTCTGTTTCTATGTTTAAAGTAACGCTGCCTTGGCTTGTAAATTTAATCGCGTTACTACATAAATTAAGTAATACCTGCTCAATTCGCATAGGATCACCAATAAACCAGGTATTTAAAGGTAGCTTTGAGTTAACTTGCCAGTTAATACCTTTGTTAACTGCGCTTTGTTCAAACATATTGTCTATGCGTGTTATTAAGGCACCTAGGTCGAATGGAATAGATTCAATAACTAACTTTTGGGATTCTATTTTTGATATATCAAGAATGTCATTAATTAAGTTTAATAAACTTTTAGATGATGAGTTTATTTTATCTAAATAGCCAATGAGTGTACTTGCACTGTCTGTTTCTCGAGCAAGTGAAGAAAAACCAATAACGGCGTTTAATGGTGTACGTATTTCGTGGCTCATATTCGCTAAAAATTGGCTTTTAGCCTGATTAGCTAAATCAGACTGCTGCTTTGCTTGTGCGAGTGAGTGTGTACGCTCTGCAACTTGACGTGTAAGTGCAATCTGTTGCTGATTAAACAGCAGTAAAACCATTAAAATTAAAGAACATACGGCAACTTGAAGTATGAGCAATAATAGAGTTAGTTGACTATTATGTTGTGTTAAAAAGCTTTCTTTAAGGGCTAGTTTTACAATCCATTTTTGCCCTGCAAAGTCCACGTCAAACGACATTAAACGGCTGCTTTTGGCTTGCTGAACATCTTGAGAGTAATTACTATAAAACGGCGGTGTGTTTGTATCTTCGTATATACCAATCGAAAACATATCAGACTGTTCTTTAGAAATGGCCTGCTCAATAATACTACGCACTAAAAATATACCAGTGGCATAGCCTTTAATTGTTTTTTCATCGTTATATTGGGAGTACACAGGGGCAAATAATAAATAGGCTGGTTTAGGTTGTTTGGTTTGCACCAACTGAATTATTTTAGTTCCGACTGGCATGTACTTTATAGCGGGGTTAAGCTGAGAGTTTTTTCGATCAGGGTTTGAAAATACATTAAAGCCAATAGCTTTTTGATTACCATTAAAAGGAGCTATGTATTTTACTATAACAAGGGGATCGTTAATTTCAAGAGGTTCGCCAACTATATCAATATCTAAATGGTAAATATTTGATATTTCTTGAGCAAAGACTTCGCGTTGATCTTGAGGTATTTTTGCATTCCACGATAAAGCGTTAATAAACTCGTATTGAGTTAGTAACTGACTAGCATAAGAATAAAAATCTTGCTGGCTCAGCATGGGAGATGATTGAACCTGACTTGCTAAGCTCTGCACTGCAATAATACTGCGATTTGTATATCTATAAAGGCTGTTTTCTATAACGTGGACTTCACGTTCGGCAATTTTAATAGTGCTTATACGATTTTCCTGATCGTATAATTGTGTTGTTACCGCGACTGATAAAAATAAAACTGAGCATACTGCAATTGTCGGAAATGCCGATATAGTATGTTGATTAGACTTTTGTGGTAATAAAGAAAGTAAAAATGGAGTTGCAATTAATACCCCTAATGTATCGCCAAGCCACCAGTAAATAACATTATTCCAATGATTATCAATACTGTAAATCGAGTTAAATTGACTCAGTGCGAATACGCCAAAGTTAGCTGAAATTAAGCTGACCAATATGGCTATGACTAAAATAAAGTAAATTATATTCTTGCGCTTTTTAAAGCGCAGCGGGTGACCAAGCCAATACTTTAAAAGAGCTGCGCCGACCATTGCCTGTATAACAACACCAAAGGCGATATACATTGCCTCGTTGAATGAGTTGCCGACCAAGACTAGCTCATGAGCTGAACTGTCAAAAATATTAAGGTTAAATGCAATTGCAGCTACAAATAAAGGCGGGATAAAGCGCCACCACCAAATATAACAACCGACTAGAGCTATGCCGGCAGGTAACCAAATTGGAATTATTTGCGAGTTAAAAGCAAGTTTAGTGAGTGCTATGCCGACTAAAAAATATGCTAAAGCAAACATGATGTAAAAAATAATGGAATGATTTTTAGAGTTAAAATTTTTCACATAAGGTCCAAGCAATTATTATTATCGTTTTGAAATATCAGTATAGCTAACAGTAAGTTATTTTGGTTATTTTTATAATGGTAACTGTTTTTTGCTAAATGACTGCTTTAACACGACTGTTGATTCTATATTTGCAATACAACTTAAACTACCTAGCTGATGTTTTACAAATGTTTCGTAGCTCTCAAGATCATGTGCAATGATTTTTAATAAATAATCATAGCTTCCTGATATTACACAACACTCTAATACATGTGGTAATTTTTCTACATGTTGCTCAAATTGCTCTGCAGCACTTACCGAGTTTTGGCTTAATCGCACAAACGCATATACCAACACATTAAGGTTAAGTGCTTTAGGATTTATGGCGGCGTGGTAGCCGGTAATAATGTTTTCTTGCTCTAACTTTTTTATACGCCTTAGGCAAGGTGTATCCGATAGGTTAATACTGCTGGCCAAATCTGAAACCGACATACGAGCTTGGCTTTGCAGTGCAATGAGTAATTGCTGATCTTTTTTATCTAACATAGTTGTCGGCTTTTATTAATTATTTTTATATTTGTAGTGATTATTGCTAAGTATTACAGTTTTTACTAATTTTTTTGACGTTTTACCCTCATTGAACTCTGTTAGCATTTAACTATAAAAATAATAGAGCACACCAATGAACACACATACTGCTATTTTCGATCACTGGATACGAACAGAGTTTGTCACTTTAAATAGTGAATTAGAGCAGCTTTATTGGCAGCAAACCGATAAAGCAAATGTAGAAGGAATAGGCGAGGCCTTAAAGCAACAATTAGAAAAAGAAGGCAACGTATTAATTAGTAATTTATTAGCCGAGGGAAACACAGATCAAGGCTTTGATAGCGCTTTTGACTTACTCGGTAACGTAGGATTATTTATGGCAGCGTGTAGGCGCCATGAAATTACCGAACCAAGCAGAGAAACCAGCTCTCCACTAATAGATGCTTCAGCGCTTGCTATGCATATTGGCGCATCGATTGGCGTAACCCCTCGTTTTGCTACCGCCCACTTAACTACTCATAACAAAGCACTTAACGGTATTTATAAACGATTTACCAATTTACCTGATGAAAAGCTGTTTCTTGATTATAACACTCAAGGCATTTTGGCCTACAAACGGGCAAGTGATGCATTATTAAAAATATTACCACTGGGGATTTCGCATCCTTTATGTGGTGAGTTATTAGAAGTAGCTAAACAAGCGCTTATAGATGTAATTGAGTCAAACAATGCACTTTATTCTGAGCTCGATACAGATCGATTTTTTAACTGCGTTCGCCCTTATTATAAACCGTACCGTGTAGGTAAAGAGGTTTACAGAGGTGCAAATGCTGGTGACTTTGCAGGTATTAACGTGATTGATATGCTGTTAGGACTGTGTAGTGCAAACGAGCCTAGTTACTCGCAAATGCTGGTGGATAAGTTTTTATATATGATGCCAGAGGATCAACAAATCCTACGAGAAGCCATGCGTATGCAAAGCTTTATGGATGACTTTTTACAAGCCAAACCATATAAAAATACAGATTGGTTTAAAAGCCACGCAACGTTATTTATTCAAGTGTGTAAATTACATGGCGACACCGCAGTCGGTCATCATAATCAACTGGTTGAAAAGTTTATTGCTCAGCCCTCAAAAAATATGCAACAGCAGCATATGAGCAAGGTAACAGCAAGTGGTCCGCCGCTTAATGTGTTACTTGATTCGCTCGAAAAATTAAGAGATAGGCGAGCCAGTGCCAAACGCGACGATATAAAAACACGTTTTGACGATCTAAATACACTTAAAGAATGGGTTAAATAGCATGCTTAAAAATGATTTTTGTATGGCCGATGGCTGTTATTTATTAAACCACTCGGTAGGGCGTCCTCTTAAAAATACACAGCAATATTTAGATCAGCATTATTTTTTACCATGGGAGAGCTCAAATAAAGAACCTTGGCAACAATGGCTGCCCGCAGTTGAGCAATTTACTACCGCGCTTGGTAAGTTATTTAATGCGCCTAGTTCGCAGTTTTGTCCTCAGGTTAATTTATCAAGTGGCTTAACAAAGTTGCTTATGTCGCATCCACGGCTACAGCAAAAAAATTGTAAAGTGCTAATGGCACAAAGTGATTTTCCGAGCATGGGTTTTGCAATGCAAAAAGCATTACCAGAGTGCGCACAAATTATGTTTATACCTGAGCACGAAGATTTAAGTGATATTAGTGTTTGGCAGCGTTATATAACTTGTGATATCGATTTAGTTTTTATAAGCCATGTGTATTCAAATACAGGTGTACAGGCGCCTGTGTACGATATTGTAGCTATAAGTAAATTAACCAATAGTTTATCAATAGTTGATGTTGCTCAGTCAGCGGGTGTTATACCGCTTGATTTAAGCATACTCGATGCTGACTTTATGATTGGCTCGAGCGTTAAATGGTTATGTGGTGGCCCAGGTGCAGCTTATTTATGGGTTAACAAAAATCAAATAGAGTATTGCGAGCCTAAAGATGTGGGGTGGTTCTCGCATCAAAATCCATTTGAGTTCGATATTAACCATTTTGAATATAACGCCAGTGCGCTCAAGTTTTGGGGTGGTACTCCCTCTGTAGCACCTTATATTATTGCCGCAAATAGCATTGCTTACTTTGCAGAGCTAACTGCTCACAAGGTAAGGGATCATAATTTAGCTATGCTTACGCTTATTCATGAGCAACTAGGCAAATATGTTGCATCACCTATGAGTAGTGATAAATGCAGCGGGACAGTTATTTTGTTTTTTAACAAGCAGCAAGACCATGTACTTACAGAGCTTAATAAAGCGAAAGTCAGTGTAGATGCCCGTAAATTTGGGATACGAGTATCGCCACATATTTATAATACTCAAGAAGACGTTGCGCAGTTTATCTCGATAGTAAAACGAGCGCTTAAGGGTTTTGGCTAAGCTGCTGCTTTCTTTGTTTTAATGACTCTATTTTTTGCTGCGTTTGATTAATTGATGCGTCGTAAGCTTGCTTTAACGAATTTGTTTTAGTTGCGATAGCATCAGCAATAGACGAAGCGCCTAAACGATTGGCTTTATCTTGAGTCATGTAATCTATCTGCTGTTTTTTAGCTGCGTATTCTTTTTGGCTTTGTGCAATAGATAGCTCAAGACGCTTTATTTCTCGTTCTATTTGTTGAACTTCTAAGTAGTCATCCACAGAGGTGTCGGTAATACCTTTACCGGGCGTAGAGCTTTTGTATGCTTCAATTACGTTTATATCTTTAAGAGTAATAACTTGTGCATCTTTAGCGCAAGGCGTTTGGCTAAAGGTAGGAACGCCCTTAATTACACACTTATACACTGTTGTACTTTGTGCCAAGGTAAAAAATGGTGCTGCCGCGCAAACTGATAGCAATATGAACCGGATCATAGCTAAACCTAAAAGTGGCTAAAGTTGTGTTAATAATGCCCTAAGTTATTACTAGGCACAATTTGTTTAGTTTTTATAAATTTTAGGCACAAAAAAACCACAATTAAGTGGTTTAAATTAAGTATGGTCCAGAGGGAGGGATAGACTTGCTTGCTTGCATGTAATCAATCGCTGCGCGACGCTTGCAGCGGCCCAAAATGTTCCAGACATTTTGTCGAACCCTGTCGAGGGTTCTCACCCTCCCAATTTAGTATTGGTGTTAAATTTTAGGCACAAAAAAACCACAATCAAGTGGTTTAAATTAAGTATGGTGGAGAGGGAGGGATAGACTTACTTACATCCATGTAATCAATCGCTGCGCGACGCTTGCAGCGGCCCAAAATGTTCCAGACATTTTGTCGAACCCAGTCGAGGGTTCTCACCCTCCCTATTTTGTACTGGTGTTAAAATTTAGGCACAAAAAAACCACAACTAAGTGGTTTAAATTAAGTATGGTGGAGAGGGAGGGATTCGAACCCTCGATAGAGCTACAAACTCTATACTCCCTTAGCAGGGGAGCTCCTTCGGCCACTCGGACACCTCTCCAACGCATAACCGTTTGTATTGATGGAAGTAAAAAAAACCACCAATTAAAATATGGTGGAGAGATAGGGATTTGAACCCTAGATGGGCTATAAACCCATGCCGGTTTTCAAGACCGGTGCATTCGACCACTCTGCCATCTCTCCGTGACGCAGAATAATACTTAGGTGATACCGCTGTGTAAATAGCAAAATGACTGTTTGCCTAAAAAACGTACGTAAATGAGGTTTTTTTTGTAAATAAGGGGAAATTAAGGCAATTTTTAATAAAATAAATAGGTTGCAGCAAACAAGGGGGAGCTAAATAAGTGACTTCATTTAGTGGTTGAGTGTTCGCTGCACCGAAAAATAATCATGGTTGGGTGATTATTTATATTGAGCTGCGCCGCTAAGTGCTAGTCTTTTACCAATAGTGTTAAGTCTAGCTAACATTCTTGCTTTACGGTTAGTTGGTTTAACTGCTACTTGAGCTGCTGCTGTTTGATTTAATGTGTTAATTGGTTTCATTATTTTGCTCCGGGTTGTATATGTTGAAATCGCGTGCATTTTGCACGTTGTTTGATTAAAAAGACAACGATAAAAATTGAGCCTGACGGATTAGTTAAACTAATCCTTATTTATTTTATTAACGTGCGGTTCAGTGTTTTTTATTATGGTTTTTGCATAAATAGTTAAAATAAAATCGGCGTTACTCTCACCAATACTGGTATTTGTGTGTGTTTTTATTTATTTATATGCATTTTACACAACCTTTTTTGACTAGTTATTCAGATTAAAAAAACTCAATTAAACTCTTTTTTATTCGTTCTCAAATACATTGTTGGAAACAAAAGCTTGTCACTACTAATAATTATTAAACCAAGTACAAAAAAACAGAATGAAAAATCACTAATGTGGCTTAAAAGCATCTGTAAAAAACGCAGTTTTTCTTATTGTATGTTTACTACAACAGGAAACTTTAACAATGACTGCGCTCAAATAAGGTTGCTACTCAGTAAATTTACCAAAGTAGTTGTACTTGGCGGAGACGGTACATTGAGCTTGGCGGTTAATGCGTTAATAGGGAGTAGCTGTACGTTAGCATTATTGCCTTGCGGTACAGGTAATGATTTCTCGAGAGGGTTTAGTTGCAAAGAAGATGATTGGCGAAAGGCATTATTTAATACACCGACAGCAATTGATGTAGGAAAAATTAATAGTCGCTATTTTATTAATATTGCAGGGGTAGGGTTTGATGCTCATGTAGTTAAAGCGATTAATGCTAAAGCTAGTTTTTCATCTTTTGATTACAGTTGGACGAGCATTAAGGAGCTATTTTATTATCAAGCTCAGCAGTTACAAGGTACGTTTAATAACGATGTTAGGCAGTATAAAAATTTAATTACCGTATTTGCTAATCATAAGTACTTTGGTGGTGGTCTAGAAATAGCGCCAAAAGCAGATTTAACTGATGGGCTGCTTGAGTGTTATCAAATGCGATCGGGTGGGCTTTTTTATAACGTAATAAGCTTTATGAAGTTGTTTTTTAAGCGCCATCAGCATATAAAAAACCTTAACTACAGTCGCTTAAATACAGCTTCCATAAAAACTGAAGGGTTATTGATTGAAGCAGATGGTGAACTGGTAGATAAAACTCCTGCCGTTATTAGTGTACATGGGCAGGCTTTACTTTTTCATATGCCAATAAAAAAGCGCCTACAGTAGGGTAGGCGCTTTTACGTTAGTTGCGTTAATAACGCGTCTAACTGGGGACGGAGCCACTTTTAGCCATTGCTCTATTAGCTAAAAAGGCGTTAATTCGTTTTGTTGGGGTAAGCACAATGGCGTTACCTAATAGCACTAGGCTAAATCCTGCAAAGGTATTTGCGTGCCATTCAAAGCCTTCAAAAAAGCTACTCAGTGTTACTGCCACTAGTGGGAATAAAACAATAACGTAGCTGGCTTTTTCAGGGCCTATATTTCTAAGTAGAGCAAAGTAGCAACCAAAAGCGATTACAGTGCCAAATATTGATAGATAAAGTAGTGATAGCCAGTAACTTGGTGGAGCGTTTAAACTAAATTGCACATCGTTCATTAATACATATAAAGCCAAGCCTATAGCGCTGTATAACATGCCCCATGCATTGCCTTGCAATACACCAATTTGTTTACGAGAATTACGAACGCTTACCATATTTCCTAATGAAGCCACAAAGGTGCCACCAAGGGCAAGTAGTAACCCGACCAATGCACCATTACTCAAGTCGAACTGCTGTAACTGTGGCCAAAACAGACACGTAATACCTAATACAGCGAGTACAGCACCTGTATAAATTCGTTTTGAGATTGGCTTACCAAAAAATAACCGAGTATTGACTATGTTCATAACCAGCAGCATTGAAAAGGCAATAGAGGTCATGGCTGAGGTAAGGTGATTTTGTGCCCAGTAAAGCATTAAATAATTTAATCCAAAATTACAAATGGCTAATAAAACAAAAAAGCCATGATCCAGTAACTTAAATCGCATGTCGGGTTTTTTGTACGCTACATATAACCACATTAAAAGCGCTGCAATAGCAAAGCGATAAAATAACGATAACTCTACCGCAATATCACCTAACTGAAACTCTATGGCTAACCAAGTTGAGCCCCAAATTAAAACGGTTGTAATGTATAGCGCTGCACTTTTCATGGTTAGTCTCCAAAGCCCGGTTGAATGGCTATTTTAAGATCTATCTGTATACTTACCATATACAGAAAAGTAAAAATGTAACCTATACAGATTTGGTGTGTGATGATAAGACAAAAAAATAGCCAAGGGCATGAGTTTTTATATCAGCAAGTTATTCAGTTGATTAGAGATATGAGCGCTCAACAAGTTTTACTCCCCGGCGAAAAACTTCCATCACTGCGTAAAATGGCAGATAACTTAAGCATAAGTATCCCCACTGTAAAACAGGCTTACCAGTCACTTGAAGATCAAGGGTTGGTAGAGGCGCGTGAAAAATCAGGATATTTTTTAAAAGTCGTTAGCATGGCGCATAATTTACCTAAGCGAGTTAAATTAAGTCGCGAACCTGTTGTGGTAAATAAACAAGCCTTAATAGAGCAGGTGTACAGCGCGATTCATCAAGCGAACGTAGTCCCTTTTGGTATAGCTAACCCAATTGCCGCAGCACCTACCGATAAAGCACTCGCCAGAAACATGCGCCGCGTAATGACAATTGCGGGCAGTAAAGCCATAAACTATGGCCCAACAGATGGGTTTGTACCGCTGAAAAAGCAATTAGTGCATCGCTATTTAGATTTTGGTATTGGCATTGATATGGACGAGCTTGTGATCACCAATGGTGCGCAAGAGGCCATGGCTATTGCGCTTAAGTGTGTAACAAAGCCAGGCGATGTAGTGGCTATTGAGACACCTTGTTATCACGGGATTATAGAGCTAATAGAAAGCTTAGGGCTTAAAGCGCTCGAAATACCACTGTGCCCAGATAATGGCATTTGGTTAAGTGATTTGGAGCGCGCTTTGAATGAGCATGACATAAAAGCGTGTTTATTCTCGACAGCAATTAGCAACCCTGTAGGCAGCTTTATGCCAGATACAAACAGGCAGCAGCTGGTGGAGTTACTCGAAAGCCACGACGTAGTGCTTATTGAAGATGACGTATACGGCGATTTATATTTTACGGCAAAACGAGGCACACCTGCTTTAGCGTACTCTAAAAAAGGATTAGTGATCAGTTGCTCATCTTTTTCTAAAACCGCAGCGCCTAGCTATCGTGTGGGTTGGGTCGTTGCCGGTAAATTTGCAACACAAGCGCGGCGATATAAACGAGCACTAAGTTGCTCCGCTTCGTTAATAAACCAATGGGCGTTATCAGAATTTATTGCCAGCGGCGAGTACGACCGTAACTTAAAGGTACTCAGGCAGCGCCTGCGCGATAACAAAGAGCGTATGCGATGGTGTTTACAACAAGCTATGCCAAAAAATACACGTATAAGCGATCCAAAAGGAGGCTGTGTAATGTGGCTAGATTTGGGAGGCGAATACGATAGCCAAAAATTATTTTTACTTGCTCTTGAGGTTGGTATTAGTATTACCCCTGGGCTTATTTTTTCAGCCTCTAATAAGTATAAAAGCTGCGTAAGGTTAAGTTATGGTGTGCCGTGGAGCGAGCAGATAGAGCAAGCAATTATTACTCTGGGTAAGCTCACTTTATTAGCTAAAAAGTAAGTTTGGGAAACACAAAAAAGCAGCATTTAAGTAAACTTAAGTGCTGCCAAAGGGATGTTAAATAACGTTTGCTGTACTAATTGTGTTTAAAGCTAAATAACTGGTAACCTTTAAGCTCTGGCACTTGCATTACTAATTGCTCTTCTTGTTTTGCAATATCAGCAAAGTTTTCACATAAAGAGTTAGCTCTCTCTTCAAGTGCGCTTGCATGTAGCTCTACTTTTTCTTCTATTTGTGCACCCATATTTTCCATGCGTTGTTCAAAGGCATCCATATCGCCGCCTGAACCAAGTAACTCAGAACCTAAAGCCACTAAAATACTGCCCATTGATTGCATTACTGCTGATTCAACCGCTGTTTCTATCTGCTGCTCAAATTGTTGTTCAAAGTTTTCGCCAAATTGATTAAAACTTTGTTGGCCCATTACAAATGTACCTTGCTGGTAAAATGTATTTTCTACCTCAATTTTAATGTCGTCCATAAGCTCAGACATATTATCAAGACCGTCAATATTAAATGCATTGCCTACTTCTTCTAATGCCACACCGGCAATTTTAACACCCTCTAACGCTATATTAGCTACTTCAGGTAATTGAGTGCGTAAGCTGTCAGAGTACTTATTCAGTGCTTCGCGTTGTGAGCTATTAAGCGCTACAAGCTCGCCATTTACGGTTAAGTCACCATGGGTATTAAATTGCATAGTTTTATTATTGGCTGTAAAAATTTCTAATTCGTTTGGTTTAATACGTACATCGTTTTTAAATTCGACGTTACATTCATCGTTACTAAATGAAATTGCAGAATCGTTGTCGTTATGAGCCATAGCGGCTGGCGTACAAATTAATGCGCTAACTAATAGTAATTTTTTCATGTTTGTTCTCTACTTTTTGTTGATGACGATTAATTAATAACAAGTTTGATGCCAGTTTTATTTTTTTATAAAAAACAATTGATTAAGTGTTTTTCTTTATTTTTTAGCAAGTCAAAATAATTAATAAATAGCTATTTTTTAGTCAAATTGGCTAACTAATAAAAATTAATAAATTTTATTTATCGATACGATAAAAAACTCTCACTTTCCTCAATTCAAATTTAGCGCTATTTATTCACATTACTGACATGAAGACTATTTACAGTAGTCGCGTGGCTTTATTTTGATGTTAATTTGCAGAGCACTTTGGCATTAAACATTTTTAATTTTACCGGCTATTGCGATAATAAAATCCTTGGTTGGTCTCAAACACTTTATGGAGTGGGTTGTGGGTAAGACATTTAGTTACGATGCGCTAGATGACGATTTTGTTGAAGACGAGTACGAAATGCTCGGACGTAATCAACACGATAAGAACAAGCAAAAGGTTAAAAAGAAGTTGGAAGACTACCTTGAGCAAAAACGCTTGCGTAAAAATCTAGGCGAAGACGATTTAAGCGATTACACCGATTAAATTTCACTAGTATAAATAAAATACCAATTAATATTGAGAGTTTAAATGTGCAGTTATGCGTATGTTTAAGTTTCAATAGTATTGGCAATAAAGAGGCCTTGCGCCTCTTTATTACTTTTCAAAGCGTACTTTTAGCCTGTGCTAATACTTTTTGAATTGTAAGTTCTAGCTTTTCGGGTTTAGTAAAAGGTGCATAACGTTTAATTGGTGTACCATCTGCGGCAATTAAAAATTTAGTAAAATTCCACTTTATTTTACGTGTTAAAAAACCAGGTAAAGCTGATTTCAAGTGACGAAATACAGGATGTGCATGCTCACCGTTTACATCTACTTTGGCCGCCATTAAAAAGCTCACACCAAAATTAATTAAGCACCCTTGCTCTATTTGTGTTGCGTCTCCGGGTTCTTGTTGACCAAATTGATTGCACGGAAATCCCAGAATAATTAAACCTTGGCTGGCATACTTATTGTGCAAAGCTTGCAGTGACTCGTATTGGTAGGTAAATCCACATTTACTTGCGGTATTAACAATAAGCACAACCTTCCCTTCAAAATCATTAAAGTTGATCGGTTGACCCTGTAAGCTTGTTGCGCTTAATTGATGAAATTCGTGCATATTGGCGTCTTTTTTATTGTTGTTAGCCGCATTTTAACCTGAGTGCAGTATTTCATAAAGTATAAAGATCGCACTAATTTAAAATTAGAAATAGCCCCATACCGGCAAGCGTAGTGTAATAAATATTATGTGTTTTGTAGGCAACAATAATGGCGACTATTGCTGCGCTTAAATAAGGGTTTTGCCAGTTTAAGTTAATGCCATCTTCATTCAAAAACACGATAGGCACCCAAATTGCTGTAAGCACTGCAGGTGCGCTAAAGCTTAAAAATTGCTGCATTTTAGGGCCTACTTTAAACGGTAAAGCACGGTGTAAAAACAAATAACGCGTAAAAAATGTAATGCACGCCATGAGTAAAATAGTCGTCATCATGGCGTTACTTCCTTTTTAGTGGTTAGTCTTGCTGTGCTGTAACCTGCGGCCATTGCCAGCAGCGCTGAGCAAACAAGCCATAACTCAAATCCTGTGCTTTTTAAAAGCGTTGCGCCAATGCCTGCTACAATTACCGTAACGAGTGAGGCCAAATTTTTAATGCCCGGAATAACCAAAGCTATAAACGTGGCAGCAATAGCAAAGTCGAGCCCTAAATTAGTTAAGTCGGGTAGCATTGTGCCTGCTACAATGCCAATTAACGTCCAAATATTCCATGCAATATAAAAGCTAAAACCAGCGCTCAATGCGTATATTAAACGTGTTTTTGTTCTGTATGCTTTTCTATGGTGAGAAAATGCAAATAGCTCATCGGTTAATACAAAACTTACTGGTAAGCGCCAACGCATAGGTTGATCAATGACCTTATGACGCACAGCTAAACCGTATAAAAAGTGCCGAGAGCTAATAATAAATGTTGTGAATAAAATTGTTAGCAATGGTGTGTTGCCCGCCATAAGTTCAATTGCAACAAGCTGTGCGGAGCCTGCAAATACTAATAACGACATTGCTTGGGTTTCAAAGGCGCTAAAACCATTTTGAATCGCTAAAGAACCACATAAAATGCCCCAAGGAACAACAGCTAAACACAGTGGTAGCATATCTAAAAAGCCTTTTAAAATAGCTTTTTTAACTGGTTGCATGATATTTACTCGCACGGCTTGTAGAATGGCTCATAAGGATACCTTAATATTATGATGTTAAAGTAGTTAACGAATTAGATAATACTGTTTTTTTAAGGATAGGCGCAATGACGACGTTAAAAGTGTGGGATGGGTTTATTAGATGCTTTCATTGGTTTTTGGTTGTAAGTATTGCGGTGCTTTATTTTAGTATTGAAGAGGGCATGATTGAGCTTCATTTTGTTGCTGGGTTCTTTACTTTAGCACTCATCGTAACGCGTTTAATATGGGGCATTATCGGAAGTAAAACCGCGAGATTAAGTGGGTTGCTGCACTCTCCTCGTGCTATTTTAAAGGCACTAAAGACACCAAGCGACTCGCTAGGTCATTCAGCACCTGGCAGTTGTATGGTAATGGTATTTTTTATAATTATAATTACGCAGCTTATTACCGGGTTAATGAGTAGTGATGGCATTTTAACTGACGGCCCGCTTGCTCAATATGTGTCTAGCAATACGATTGATTTTGCAAATTGGCTACATGAGCTGAATTTTGACATTTTACTTTATGCTATTGGTTTACATGTATTAGCTATTATTGTTTATAGAATAAAAGGTAAGCCACTAGTTAAGGCGATGATCACAGGCTCAAAAGAGTTAAAAGCGGATGACTCTGAGGCTAAAGTAACAAAAGCGTCTTGGCCTGCGTGGCTAATATTTATATCTTTATTGGTGTTGCTGATATTTACGTGGGCAAAAGAACCTTTAACTTATTTATTTAGTTAAAAATACATTAAACCAACCTTAAAGGGTTGGTTTTTGTTTTTGGTTACATTCTTTTGTTTGATTGTTATGCGGGGCCGAATTATAATCGCCGCATTGCTGGCAAACTAATCGAAAGATTAGGGCGCAAAGTTTCCGGTCTAAGGCTTTTTATAAAGCTATGGTAGCGGGACTACTGCATAACGTGTTGTTATGTATCACTTGCCCTCAGTGTATTTTTTGTGTATCCATAGTGTATGGATAAGATTTTGTAACTCTTAAGGTGTTGCCGTGTTTATGCATACGTCGTTGGCCTGTGGAAAGTGGTCAACAATAGGTTGCTTAAATCATCATACCCAATTGTTTATTGGCGATGTGGTGAGTGTAACCTTTTATGACATGCAAGGAGAGCTAGTTAGTTTATCATTTGATTACAAAATCACCTCGCTTGAACAAGGTGAACCTCACGCATGGCCACGTTTAGTTGCCGAGCATATTAACGTGCATGTACCCCTTGTTAGCGCAGGTAAAATGACCGAACAAGGTTTAATTGTTGCCTATAGAAACAATGAAATTTTTGCTTTGCAAAGCAGTGGGATATGTAAAGCGCATGTCGATTTTCATTGTATTGCAAAATGCGATGAGCGTGTTGTTAATAACCTTGATACTTATGATTACGTGTACCCTGAAAATTGTGAAAACTATAATGCGGGTACAAAGGTATTGCAGCCAAAAACAGGGCATGTTTATCAATGTAAGCCTTGGCCATTTAATGAGTTTTGCCGCGCGAGTGACGATAAAAAGTTTATGTTCGAGCCCGGTGTTGGACAAAGTTGGGCTATGGCTTGGCAGCAAATATAAGGCTTAAGTGAATTATCTTCCCAAAGGTATAGCTGTTTTAGTAATGAAGCGTTTACCGTTTTAGCCCATCCAACTATTGGATGGGCTTTTTTATTTTTATGATAAACTGCAAATCACATTATTTTTTTAATTGGTTTTGTTGTGTCTCGTCCTGACTACTCTTTAAGTTTATTACCTAATTTCCCGATTGCTAAACAGCAAGCCCATACATTAAGTACTCATAATAAAATACGCACTGATAATTACTATTGGATGCGTGATGACGATCGTCAGGATGAGCAAGTACTTGCACATTTACATGCTGAAAATGCATATTGCGATGAACAGTTAGCTGCAATGAAGCCACTCCAAAATACACTTTTTGAAGAGTTAAAAGCACGCATTGTAAAAGACGATAACTCGGTACCCGTTAAAGACGGGAAATACTGGTATCACTCAGAAGTTCGTGGTGATGATGAGTACTCTCGCCATTATAGAAGCACGAGCATAAAGGCTGATAATAAAGAGCTTTTACTCGATGTGAATATATTAGCTGAGGGATTTGAGTTTTTTGAGCTAGGAGAAGTCGCACTAAGCCCATGCGAGCAGCTTATGGCTTACTCTGAAGATACTGAAGGCCGTCGTATTTATAATGTTCGCTTTAAAAGCTTAGCGGCAGATGAAATGCTACCCGACGTACTTGAAAATACAGAAGGACAAGTTGTTTGGGCGAACGATAACAAAACAGTTTTTTATGTAAAAAAAGATTTAAAAACGTTATTAGGATACCAAGTATTTAGGCATGAGCTTGGTAGCGAGCAAAGCCAAGATGTAATGGTTTACGAAGAGCAAGACAGCAGCTTTTTTATGGGGCTTGGTAAAAGCCGCGACGAAGGCTTAATTATTATTGATTTAGCATCGACAGAGACCAACGATACATGGGTGCTTGATGCTAATAAGCCCACTGACGAATTTAAAGCATTAATGCCGCGTGAAGATGGCCACGAGTTTGACGTAGATAAGCTAGGTGACACATTTTATATTGTGACTAACTGGCAAGCTAAAAACTTTAGATTAATGACAGCAACAAACGAAACGATTGCTGATAAAACACAATGGTTTGAGCATACAGCTCACAGAGAAAATGTACTGCTTGAAGGTGTAGAGTTATTTAATGACTTTTTAGTATTGAGTGAACGCGAGCAAGGGCAAGCTCGATTCGTAGTTGTTAATAGGCAAGGGAATCGTATGGCACTTGAGTTTGCCGATCCTTGTTATTATGCTGCAATAGCAATGAACCCAGAGCCAGACACACGGACTGCGCGTATTTATTACTCAAGTTTAACAACACCAGGCTCTTTATATGATGTTGATTTAGCAACTGGCGAAAAAACACTGCTTAAACAGCAAAAAGTACTAGGTAGTTTTAATGCCGATGACTATCAGTCAGAGCGATTAATGGTAACTGCTCGCGACGGAGTTAAAGTACCTGTATCTGTTGTTTATCGAAAAGACAGCTTTAAAAAAGATGGCACAAATCCGTTATTTCAATACGGCTATGGCGCCTATGGTTATACGATTGATCCTAGCTTTTCTAGTTCGTCACTGAGCTTACTCGATCGTGGCTTTGTTTATGTTATTGCGCATGTTCGGGGCTCTGAAATGCTAGGCCGCGAATGGTATGAGCAAGGTAAAAAAGAGCATAAACAAAATAGCTTTAGTGACTTTATTGATGTGACAAAAGCGCTTGTTGATCAAGGTTATTGTGATAGCAATAAGGTGTTTGCCTCAGGCGGCAGTGCCGGTGGCCTATTAATGGGGGCGGTTGTAAACCAGGCACCAGAGTTATATTGCGGTGTTGGCTGTCATGTACCATTTTTAGACGTATTAACCACAATGCTTGATGAAAGTATTCCACTCACAACAAATGAATACGATGAATGGGGTAATCCAAATGAGCCTCAATTTTATGATGTGATAGAAGCTTACTCGCCTTATGACAATATTAGCGCACAAAACTACCCGAACATACTCGTTACTACTGGTCTTCATGACTCACAAGTGCAGTATTGGGAGCCTATGAAGTGGGTTGCAAAAATGCGTGAACTTAAAACAGACAGTAATATTTTAGTATTTAAAACCGATATGGATGCAGGTCATGGCGGTGCATCAGGTCGTTTTAAAAGCTTAGAAGAAAAAGCCCTCGAAATGGCCTTTTTTATTGCGCTGTTAAATTAACTGCAAAATCGGAAAATTGTATTACTCTATATATAGAAGTTGATATATATAAGGTAATTTATGTTTGGAGCACATGGCGAATTTCAGATTTGTTCACAGCCCCCTCATATGTATTTAAAATTGAAGGGGAGCTTTAACAATGAAGGTATAACATCATTAACTAATGGTGTTATTCAAGAATTGAGCACTCACCCTGAAAATACAATTAAGTTTGTGATTGTTAACTTAAAAGAGTTTGAACTGTTAACTTTAGATAGTCTTGATTCGTTAGAGGCCTATTTTGCGGGTGTAAAAGAACGTGGCTATCAACGAGTTGACTATATAAACATTAATATCATAGCTAAAAACATGTTTGAAAAAGTATGGAAAAATAGCGATGTAGAAGTTAATTTTTATAAAGATACTGAAAGCTATTTATTAGTGCATCCAAGTGATAGTTATATAAAACAGAACTGGTAATTAATATGAGTATTATAAACCGCTACTGAAGAGGGCTTATAATACTCTCTAAACACCCTTTATAGCGCCTTGAAAGGTTTAAGCACATATCGTTTTTAAGTCTGACTTTATAATCGCCACTGTCAGTAGGCATCAGTTCGCAGATAGCTTGTTTTCTTACCAGCGTTGAGCGATGAATACGAATAAACCCTTCTGGCTCTAGCTGCTGTTCAATATTTTTCATGGTTTCGCGGTGTAATACCGGTGTACTACCTTGTGTAAAATGTAGCTCTACATAATTGCCAGCACCATTAATCCAAATAATATCTTTTATATCAATTAGCCTTACCTTACCTACATCTTTAACTACGATATGTGATGATGGTTTTTCGGTTTGTGTGCTTTGTTGATATTTACGCTCGGCCGCGCTTGCAATCGGGCAAAGGTGAATCAGTTTATCAAAGCATTTATCAATACGTGGTGCAGTTGAATCTACTATTAAAAAATCAACAGCGCCAACTTCAAAAGCAAAACTCGCAAAATGACCCGACTGGGCAATAATGACTAACTTAAGCTTTTTAGCGAGCTCCGTTAAATGCACTATTTGCATAGGGTCAGCCAGATTAGTTAGTTCGTAAAACAGTACGTTGTATTGATCTGTATCTATCTGATCTAACCTGTTTGCCTGAATAAAAGATTGAGATTCAAAGTGTCGGTGCTCTTGCACGCGCTTTGTTAAAAATGTTGCAAACTTAGTGTTACTAACAAAAGTTAATGCATGAAAAGAAGCGACCATTATTTTATATCTCTTGCTGTATATAATAATAAAGACCGTGCTTAGCGGAAAAACTGTTATGAAAAGTACAATATATTTATAAAATAATTGTGACGTACTAATTCATCCCATCAAACTAGCTATTCATACCAAAGATTACGCCTAATAAATAATGCCCGTAGAGGGTTTAAATAAATCCCCTTACTGTAATCCGCGAAGTAACTATTTAGTTACAAAAATAACAATTCAGGGGAATTATATGACATTAACTAACAAAGGTAGCGCGCGATTATTTAAAAAATCGTCGTTAACAGTTGCGCTAAGCAGCGCGATACTTGCAAGCTTTTCATTTCAAGGTGTTGCTGCAGAAGATGACGAAATTACTAAAATAGAACGTGTACAAGTTACAGGTTCTCGTATCAGCAAAGCGAAGCTTTCTCAACCAGCACCTATTGTAACAATTACAGCCGAAGATATCGCAAAAGGCGGCACCCCTGATTTGGGCAGTATCTTGGCTGAGTTACCGTCGATAGGCGCAACAGATACATTAGTTGGCAATAATGACAGTAATGCGGCAGCAGGCGTTAGCTCTGCTGATTTAAGACGTTTAGGGGCCGCAAGAACACTTGTTCTAGTAAATGGTAAGCGCCATGTAGCGGGTGCACCAGGTTCATCACAAGTCGATTTAAATACGATACCTTCAGCACTGATAGAAAGAATTGAAATTATCACAGGTGGTGCATCTGCTATTTATGGCTCTGATGCTGTATCGGGTGTTATTAATGTTATTTTGAAAGATAATTTTGATGGTTTACAATTTAATGCATCAGTTGGTAATTCAACAGAGGGTGTAGGTACTGAAAACCATAGCTTTAGTGTTGTAGCTGGGACAGATATTGCTGGTGGTAAAGGTAATATAACATTCTTCGCAGGCCAAGACAGAGTACGCCAGGTTTTAGCCAATGATTTACGGCAAACAAATGCTTATGGCACAGTAGATAACCCATTAAATACTGGTGAAAATGATGGTATTCCAGATCGTTTAACAGTGCCTAATGTGCTTTCTGAAAGAATAAGTGAAAATGGTGTAATTAATCCATTTGGCGATAGTGGAAGTATCTATACTTTTAATAATGGTGGTAGAGCTGAGTTAATGCCAGCACGGGAAGCAAGCGGTAGCTTTGCTTTTGGTAATTTCCCTGATGGTTGTGAATTTTGTGCTAATACACAAGATTATGAAAATGTATTACCAGAGCTTGAAAAGTTAACACTTGGTTCTACATTAAATTATAACCTTACAGATAATCATACATTTTATAGTGACTTTAAATTTGTGCGCACTGAAGTTGAGCAGCAATTTCAGCCATCTTTTGAATTCGGTGGTATTTTCATTGATGTTGAAGATAATCCATATTTAGATAGCAACCTTCGCCAGCAGCTGCTTAGTGAAGGTACTACTAGCGTTGAAATGTCTAAATTTTTTGGTGAGCTAGGAAACCGGAGCGCAGATAATAAACGTGAGTTATTTCGTGTTGTAACTGGGCTTAAAGGGAACTTCACTTTAAGTGAGACGGACGTTGATTATGATTTTTATTATGTTTACGGCCAAACAGATAATCGCCGAAAAACGCTTAATGATTTAATTCCAGATAATTTGGTTGCTGCACTTGATGCCGTGATTGATCCTGCTACAGGTGAAGCTGCATGTCGAAGTCAGGTACCTAGCTTACAAGGTGAAGGTTATAGTGATCCTGCTAGTGTAAATGGTGGCGCTTGTACTCCATACAATGCATTTGGCTTTGATCAAGCCTCAGCAGCTGCTAAAGATTATGTATCAGCAGATGTTACTCGTACAGATACAATTACCCAAGAATTTATTGGCGGCAGTATAACGTTTGATACAGGTGAGTTTTTTGAGCTTCAGGGCGGCGCAATTGGTTTGGCTACCGGTTTTGAATACAGAGAAGAAACTTCAGAAAGCATTACTGATGAGTTTACAAAAGCTGGATTCTTATCAAACGCGGCTACACCTGATGCATACGGTGAGTTTGATGTAACCGAAGCATTTATTGAAATCAACTTACCTCTATTAACTGATGTAGCATTTGCAAAAGAGTTAACTCTTGATGCAGCTTACAGAACAGCTGATTATTCTCATGCAGGTAACGCTGATGCGTGGAAAGTTGGTTTATTGTATCGCCCTATTGATGATGTTCGTATACGTGGTACCTATGGCCAAGCTGTTCGTGCACCGAATATTACTGAAGCATTTGATCCACAATCACCAGGCTTTGCTAATATAGCAGACCCTTGTGATGCTGATCGCATTAACGATAATCCAAATCGTGTAGCTAACTGCGCAGCACTAAATATAGATTCAGGTTTTCAAGCTAACGATAACGTAAGTGTAGATCTTATTAGTGGTGGTAACCCTAATTTAGAATCTGAAACGTCAACGTCATTAACAGCAGGAATTGTTTGGACACCAAGCTTTTTTGAAAACTTTTCATTAACAGTTGATTACTATGATATTGAAATTGAAGACGCAATTTCTTTTATCGCAGCGCAAAGCGTGATTGATAACTGTGTTGATGCTGCAGGTGGGCCAGATGCTGCGTTCTGTTCGCAAGTTGATCGTGATTCAGGTACTAATGATATTGCACTAGTTCGTTCTGGGTATTTAAATGCAGCATCAATAACAACAAGAGGTATTGAAGCTGATTTTGATTATGATATGAGCCTTACTGATTATTCATTAGAAGGTGATTTGAAGTTTAACTTATTTGTAAATCACCTGCTTGAGCTTGATGTTTTTGAATTCCAAAATCTTCCAGATACAGTAAATGTTGAAGACGGGGAAGTTGGAGACCCAGAATGGCAGGCTCGTTTTTCTGCTGTATACAAGTACAACGACCTTACACTTAACTGGACTACTCGTTATACAGACCGCTCAGCGCGCTTTGATTTATCACCAGACGGTGATATTGAAGAGGATTTACAGCCTGGTTACGTCGGCTCTATTATAACGCATGACATTTCAGCAAGTTATAACGTACTTGATAATGCACGTGTAGATTTTGGCCTTCGCAATGTAACTGATAAGTTACCTCCAGCATATATTTCTGCTAGTGGTGGTAATGAAGCTATTTATGATGCTGTCGGTCGACGTTTTTTTGCTAATTTTAGTATTAACTTTTAATTTTAGTGAGCATAGCTCACTAAAATAATTAGCTAGATTTACGTTGTGCATCTTAAGCAAGGAAAGGTGCATAACGTCAAATCTCCCCTGTTTTTGATTATTTTGCTAGGGGCGATTAACTCGCCCCTATCTATACAAGCTGTCATTCAAAAATGATTATTTTATTAAGTCAGACTATTAATTGATTGCACCAAAAATTACCCATCTAAATAACCGCATGCTACGACTCTACCTTTTAATTAAATTCCTTTATCTAGGCCATAACAGAATATCTAATAGTGTAGCCAAAATTAATTTTTACTATAAATTTAGAAGAAAATAAGCCATAAATTAGTATTTGTTATGGCTTCTTCTATTCAGAGTAAATAGACTTTTTTTGGATAAAATATGTGGCGAAAATCCCGATAATATTCTGACTCACGAAGCTACTATGCTGGAAAAGGCTAAAATTGAATAAGAGTATTGCCGTAGGCTATATTACGTTTATTCAATGATATGAAACTAATGTGCTACTTATAGCGGTATATGAGCATTGTGCCCACTTAAACCAAAAACAACGCCACTGGTAACAGGGGCGTTGTTTAGTATTGGGGGGAGACTAATATAGTAACCGAATCGCTTGATTATTTAACGATTTATCCCTATTTGTGGCCCTCTTCATTGAGGGCTTTTTTTTGCTGGTTTAATCTAAGTAAGCCTTTAGCATCCAAACCAATTTTTCTTGCTCTGAGATGTAATCGCTCATTAGTGAGGCTGTACCTTCATCATCTGCATCACCAGCTTGGGTTAAAATATCACGCTGCATGTGAATTAATGTACTGTAACCAGCAAGTAGATTCTCTACGGCTGTAACACCATCACTAATACCTTTAGCTTCTTTAATTTTACTTACTTCAAGGTAATCAGAAAATGCATGTAGTGGTGCGCCATCTAACGTTAAAATACGTTCTGCAACTTCATCTACTTTAAGAAGTAGTAAGTTATAAATCTCTTCAAACTTAACGTGTAGTTCAAAAAAGTTACGGCCTTTAATATTCCAGTGAAAACCACGCGCGTTCATGTATTGAATCTGGTAGCTACTCAATAATGTATTGAGTGACTTTATGATGTCTTCGCTTTTTGCGCTGTTTAGACCAATTGCGTTTACATGTGACATAACTTGCTCCTGAATAACCGTTTGTTTGTGAACTTGTAATAAGTATTACTAATTTCGATAAATTAGTAAAATCGTTTAAATGTATCTAGTTAATAGTTTTAACCTATTAGCTGTTTTTGATACCTATATTCACTTTAGACTATTAATAGAAGTGGGTCTGATTAATAAAAATACTACCCCTCAAAAGTAAATAAACCTCAAAAGTATATAAATCATGATCTAAAACAAACTTTATTCAAGGTAATAACTTAGCTATTTTTTTATTGATGCAGGTCAAAAATCATCCACCCTAACGGCGCATAATAAAGTTATCGAAATAATTAGGAGAGATAACATGCATGCAAAAACAGCAAAACAAAATAAAGCAGAGTTAATAGTGGTCGGTATTGCAGTCATCGCATTTGTATTAGGGTTAGTAGCCCACTTAGCGGGTGCGAGCTTTGCGAACTCAGATTTTTTTGGCTACATTGCAGCACCCATTCCGCTTATATTGGGAGTAGTATTTTTAATTAGCTATAAAATAGCAGCCAATGCAGAGGACTAATCGCCCTCACTTAGGCATTTTAAAATGTAGTCGAGTACTTGGCGCGAGTAAATCATACTGGTATGGCTTAAATGAAACACTTTGTGTTCTGCCATACCTTTAAGTTTGGTTTCATCTAGTAATACGGTGCCATCTGACTGGCTACCCTTAACTATTAAAGGCATAAGCCCAATAGGTAAATCGCCCGCAATACTGTAAAGCTTAGCTTTAAAAGGCCAGTTACCATTTTTAGTAAGCAAAAACTCAACACTATTTTTTAAAAATGATTCAAACCCTTTTTGCTTCATTTTTTGCGCTATATGGCTGCCTTTATGTGGCGTACCTAGGGTAATTACCTTCGTAATATTCTGGCTAGCAGGAGAGTTTGCCTCTAGGTAAGCGCGAGCAATTAGCCCGCCCATAGAGTGGCATACAAGCGCTGCAGGTTCGTTAGAAATACACTCATCAATTTGAGCAAAAATAGTATCTCGATTAGGGTCAAGTGTATTATAGGTAATGTTTAATACCGTCATCCCCGACTCTTTAAGGCGCGAACAAAGTGGGCGCATAACAAAGCCAGACATATACAAGCCATGTAAAACAATAACGTGTTTAACTTTCATATGCTCCCTGATACCAATTTTATTAAAAACATGATCATTCTAGCGTATTAAATAACCCGCTACCTGCGTTAAAAATTATTTATATAGAACAACTATATGTCATAATTTTCGCCTTGCTATCGACTTATTTCCTTGTCGCTATAATAGATAACTAATTTAATGCAATTGGTATAATCTATCTTAGTTACATTAATTGCTGTGGTTTTATTTCAATATTGGTTGTATCGGTATTTACCCATACTTCACCATCTTGAATGGTAATGGCGAGCTTAATTCCACGATCAACTAAAGCAGCAAGTGCTTGTGTTGCTGCATAATCAAGGCTAAAAATACTTAGATTTTTAAATTCATACAATTTAGGTTGGTGTTTTTGCCACCAAATTGCTTGATTGTTTTCACCGTAAGTATATAGCACCACTTTTTTAGATTTATTACAGGCTTTTTTAAGGCGTTTTTCATCTGGTAAGCCAAGCTCAACCCACAGCTCTATCTCTTCACTATAGCTTACATGCCAAAGTTCAGGTTCATCATCAGCACTTAGCCCTTTAGTAAATTCTAAACCATCACAGCTATTTAGCGCAAAAGCGAGTAAGCGAATCATCAACCGCTGATCGGTTTCTGATGGGTGTTGAGCCAAGGTTAAATTAAAATCTTGATAAACGTGGCGGTCCATATCGCTAAGCGATAACTGCACTTTCATAATGGTGGATTTAAGAGCCATAACAACTAATCTGAAAAAATTTGCGTCAGTATAGCGCAATTAAATGAATTGCCAGTTAAAATAGCGGTTAATTATACGTTAGGAGTTAAAAATGGCTATCCAGTGGTTCCCTGGGCATATGAATAAAGCCCGCAATGAAATTAAAGAAATAATGCCACAAATGGATGTGATCATTGAAGTGCTTGATGCGCGCATTCCCTACAGTAGTGAAAACCCGATGGTGGCAACCTTGCGTGAAGGTAAGCCGGTCATCAAAATTATGAACAAAGCTGATTTAGCTGATCCTAAAATGACTCAAATCTGGAAAGATTATTTTGAGCAAGAAAATGGCGTTAAAGCTATTTCTTTTGGACATGATAAAGCGGCTGAAGTGCATCGTATTAACGAACTTTGTAAAAAGTTAGTGCCGCATAAAGTGGGTGCCGATAAGCAAATTAAAGCCATGATAATGGGTATTCCTAACGTGGGTAAATCTACGTTAATTAATGTACTAGCTGGGCGTATAGTTGCAAAAACAGGTAATGAACCTGCGGTAACTAAAGCGCAGCAACGCATTAAGCTTGAAGACGGTATTATGCTTTACGATACGCCAGGTATGCTTTGGCCAAAAGTAGAAAATGAAAACTCTGGTTATCGCTTAGGCGCTACCGGTGCCATTCGTGATACGGCGCTTGAGTATGAAGAAGTAGCTAGCTATACCGCTGAATATTTATTACGTGCATACCCAGAGCTTTTAAAAGCGCGTTATAAGATTGCCGAACTTCCTGAAAGTGATTGGGAGTTTGTTGAGATGGCGGGTAAAAAACGTGGTTGTATTCGTGGTGGCAACCAAATAGACACGTACAAAATGTCTGAAATACTAATCAACGAATTACGCGACGGTATTATTGGCCGTATTACTATGGAAACTCCGCAAATGCGTGAGGAAGAAGAAGTAATGGTTGCTGGTTTGCGTGCCGCTGCAGAAGCTAAAAAACAAGCTAAAGAAGAAGAAAAGCTTCAACGCCGAGCGCGAGCTCGTAAAAACCGTCGTTAATATTTAACCTGAGTTCAGGTTATTTAATTAAAGTGATTTAGTTTTACTAAATTACAGACATAAAAAAAGCCCGTAAGGGCTTTTTTAGTTTCATATCTACCGTCACCGATATGAGCAATGTAGCAAGTAAAATAGTAGGGCGGTTACTCATCATCAACATCAAGGGGCGTTGCGGTTCATAACAAGTAACCATAGCTGTTTACGTGCGCCACACGTTGTTTCAGGGTCGAGAAACAAATCAATTCATTCCTTAACAAGTGGTATGCAATCCGTCTTGTTGATATTGATTATCAGTTAGATCTAACTGTCTGTCAACACCTAAATGCAAATAATTCTTATTATTGTGGTGCTTGTTTTTTATTCATATATAAATCGGCTAGTTAGCACTGCCATTTCATAAAAATGCTTATCTTGGTTAAGCAATTAAGAATAGATTTTTAATACTTATTAAATAATTTGATATGAATTTTTATTATAAAAGTATTGACCTTTCAAAGTTAAAATAAATTCAAGCTAGGAATGATTTTATCGCCTTCCAAGACAGCGACTGCTTTGATATAAAATCAAATAGTCTCTTGTAAAGTCTTAGCCCCCAAAGATCAACAGCCTTTAATTAGTAGCTAAAAATATTCGTACTTAATTGGATATTTTAAGCCACTAACGCACTTTATTTACTGTTATACGTAAATTAATCTGCTCCACTAGTACTTTATCCTGCTTGTTTAGACGCCCTACAATGAGCAAGAAATCACTACCGTCAGTTTTTATTACTTTAATGCTTGTGTTATCAAGTTTGGTTTTACCATAGGTGGTTTCTATTTTTTCTATGTCTTTAAAGTGACTAAGATCCGATTCAAGCCTGCCGTCATCGTTTTTGTAGTAACTAAAAATATAGTTCTCGGTTATTCCGTTACCGTCTTCTCGGTAATCAAATACTGCATCGCTATAAAAATAAAGTATTTCTTCGTTTTCAGGTGTTAGGCGATTACGTTTTAAAAAGTGTACTTGGTAAGACCATAAACTATCGCCTTTTATAATTGCGGCATTGGGTAAAATATTTACTTCTTGAAGTACGCCTAAAAATAATAGAGGTGCAAACGCAAGCGAGATTAAATACTGTCTAATTCGCCAGTACGAGTTGTAATGTAGGGCTTCTTTACTTGTATCGGTTTGTTCAATGTAGCTAACTAGAGGCAACCATAAAAATGGCATTATACAAATCACTATGGTTGCGTATTCGTCCATTCGATAAGCAAAGGCGCTGGCGAGTACCATTAGCCAGAGTGTTAAGGCAGTCCAGTTAGGCATTACTCTATTTTTGTTTAACTGTTGTTGGCTGTGCTCTGCAAGTGCGAGATACAAAGGGTAATACCATAAAAACGCAAATATACCTCGAGCAATAGGCATAATACTTGAGTTGTCGCGTTCTTTAATGGCTTTAAAGTTACGATAACTCCAATAATTAACAAATATGCCTAAACTTAAAATACTGTAAATAATAAACTTACTTACAGATACTGCATAAAATGGACTATCTTCAAATTTCACTTTTTTTGCTGACTCTAATCGCCAATCGGCGAAAAAGAATATGAGTACTAAAATATAGCCAGCCAACACATACTTAAGCCAGCTATAACCAAAGCTATCTAGCACATCAGCTGTTGTTTGAGGCGTTTCGGTCGTTTCCGCGTATTTTAGAATAGGGTAATGGGTTGCTGATATTAACTTTTTACGCTGTGCTAAATAATCATCTATTTGAGCGGCTTTAATATGATCTTGTTTTGCGTAATAGTCATAACTCAGTGTTAAAACATTATCATTAAATTCAGTAGTTGTTTTTAGGTTGAAGTAGTCGTTATCAATTTCTTGTTGATCGCTATCAAATCCCCAACCTTTTTCTGCAAAATGTAGTTTTATTGTGGTGTTAATTATATTGGGGTAGCCAAAGTAGAGTGGGTCGGTGCGATTTACCTGCTTTGGTTCGTAAACGCTATTTTGTATTTCATTCGCGTAAAAACTAGCTTCGTAGCCTTCGTCTGTTTTTTCCCAAAATTCACTAATTAAATACGATTCTTTGGTTATTAGTTTACCCTTTTGTTCTTGTTCACTAATAGTCATTGCTTCATTGATTGATAGATCCTTTAAAAAGCCTTGGTAATACTCGAAGTAAGATTTAGCAACGCTATTTAGACCACTGCTGGCTATATTGCTTCTTCGGTTAATAGCTTCAAATTCAGCATAAGTGTACTGGGTTTCAAAACGTGATGGCTCAGATACTTTTTCAGCAATAAAAAAGTTATCTTCTACAGATACATTTGTATGTACAGGTTTTTGCGCCATTGAAGTTAAAGTGGTTTCACCTTTATCAATAATTAGGGCATAGCCATAATTAGGCTGTGCTAAATATTCGAGAGTACCTCGTTGGTAGCTAACCGTAGGATCGAGCCAGTAGCGTTTTCCGTTTTGTTTAAGCGTAACAATTACGTGATTAAATACACTTGCAGAAGGTGGAAGTTCTTTTAAACGTTTGGTTTCCTCTGTATCAACTAGCGCAGGGAAGGCCTCTATATCCATCGCTTTTAATAACGAGATAAGCAGTACTGTTTTATCTTTGCAATCGCCATATCGTAGCGAAAGCGTTTCTGAAGCTGACGTTGGTTGATGCGAGTTAGTGCCCATTTCAAGCCCTAAATATCGAACTTCGTCTTGGCTAAAGCGCAGTGCTGCTGCAATTTTGTCTGATGTTTTTGTGTGTTTTGCTTTTATTTCTTCAGCTACATCCAAAATGCTGTTTGGGGTTTCTATGGCTGATTGATAAAGTGGATATGCCCAGTTAACTACCTGACCCCAATCGTCAAACTCAGAAAAGTAAACTTGTGTATATGGGTCGTACCACGTTGGGGTTTGAGAATTCTGCTCGAGTAAGGGTTCTTCAAAAAGAGTTATAGAATAATCTTTGCCATATTTGTTAAGCGTTTCTTGAATATCTGCTGTGCCGTTTATTGTATTAATATGTAAAGGCGTTTGTTTACCCCAAAGTACACGCATATTTTGTTGCACTACGGGTACCGACCAGTTTAGCGTGCGTCTTGTACTAAATTTATTAGCATATATAGGGTTGCTACCTGCCACTGTGTAGCTGTAATCAAGTATGTCGCCACTGCGCATATCATCAATAATAATGTTGAGTGATAAGCTACCATTATAAATACGATCAGCTAACTCAGATTCACCTTGTATAACCGTCATTCTCGCGCTGCCAAGCTTATCAATACGCTCATTATTTCTAATAATCGTTAAGCTGTTTAGTGTTAGCGACTCATAACTTGGATCAAAATCAAGATTAAGCTGGCTTATATAATCAACACCACTTTGATTTAAAGCTTTCATAACCAAACGCGTATAGCGTTGCTGTTTTTGTCTGCTCGGTATATAGGATTGGTTATCGAGTAACAAATAAAGTGTGCCGTCACGTACCTTGGTTATGTCGGAATGCTTGGGTTGCTCAATAATATGTGTATTAACCCAATTAGCTGGTTTATCTATTTTATATTGCTGCGCAAAAATACTATGAGAGGAAATTAATAAGGTAAGTGCAATTAGCCAAGAGCTGAGTCGAAGGAAGTTCCATTTCATTGTAGGGTCTTATAGTTGTTTTTATAAATACTATTGAAGGAATAATGTACCAAATTTAGGCTTTTTTGACAATGAGATGTTAATTGAATCCATCCACATATTTATATCTATAATTATGATAATGAATAAGTTCAGCTCAATTTAGCTTATTATTTATATGCATAGGTTATAAATACAATGAAAGCATAAAGGTATTTAATTATCTCTAAAAATAGCTTTGCTATTTGTCTTATTGCTCGGCACACATTTTACTTTGCAAAATACACTATGCTTTTATAAAGCACGCAACCACCGCATTTACCGCTCAGCAAATGGGTGACTTGGTCGGTGTTAGTCGCTCTACAGCACGCCGTTACTCGGAGTATTTGCTTGAATCAGTAAGTTAACAGCGGATCAAAGTTATGGCAGTATTGGCCGCCCTGAACGTTGCTATAAAATAGCGAAGTAACTTTTTGTACCTAAGGCTTAAATGTTAAATTCCATATATTTCAATGCCTTACGTTTTTTTTGTTATGTTTGATATTTAATAGATACTGACGATAAAAAAAATATGTTGAATTGATTGCATTTTAAGCGGCTTGTATGGTGATGTTCGCTTTAAGTGATGTTATACTCCTGCGGAATAATTTATCGACTTTATTAAGAGCAAAATTAATGGCAGATTTATCGAAGTACAGAAACATTGGTATTTTCGCGCACGTTGATGCGGGTAAGACCACGACTACTGAGCGTATCCTAAAGCTTACTGGTCAAATCCATAAAACTGGTGAGGTTCATGATGGTGAATCTACTACTGACTTCATGGAACAAGAAGCTGAGCGCGGTATTACTATTCAGTCTGCGGCTGTAAGCTGTTTCTGGAAAGATCACCGCTTTAACGTTATCGATACTCCTGGACACGTTGACTTCACAGTTGAAGTTTACCGTTCACTTAAAGTACTAGATGGCGGCATCGGTGTGTTCTGTGGTTCTGGTGGTGTTGAACCACAATCAGAAACTAACTGGCGTTATGCTAATGATTCAGAAGTTGCACGTATTATCTTCGTAAATAAATTAGACCGTATGGGTGCTGATTTTTACCGTGTAACTGAGCAAGTACGTAAAGTACTTGGCGCAACTCCACTAATCATGACTTTACCAATTGGTATTGAAGATGAGTTTGTTGGTGTTGTAGATGTTTTAACTAAAAAAGCATACGTTTGGGATGACACTGGTCTTCCTGAAAACTACGAAATCACAGACGTTCCTGCAGACATGGTAGATAAAACTGACGAGTATTATGAAATGCTTGTTGAAACTGCCCTTGAGCAAGACGATGCACTACTTGAAGCTTACATGGAAGGTGAAGCACCTTCTTTAGAAGACATCAAACGTTGTATCCGTAAAGGTACTCGTGACCTTGCTTTCTTCCCAACATACTGTGGTTCTGCGTTTAAGAACAAAGGTATGCAGCTTATTCTTGACGCTGTTGTTGATTACTTACCATGTCCTACAGAAGTTGATCCTCAACCTCTTATGGATGAAGAAGGTAACGAAAATGGCGAGTTCGCAGTAGTATCTACTGACGAGCCTTTCAAAGCGTTAGCATTCAAAATAATGGATGACCGTTTTGGTGCATTAACATTCGTACGTATTTACTCAGGTAAACTAAACAAGGGTGACACTATCCTTAACTCGTTTACTGGTAAAACTGAGCGTGTTGGCCGTATGGTTGAGATGCAAGCAGATGATCGTAACGAATTAACTAGCGCACAAGCTGGTGACATCATTGCTATCGTAGGCATGAAAAACGTGCAAACTGGTCACACATTATGTGATCCTAAGCACCCAGTAACACTTGAGCCAATGGTATTCCCAACTCCAGTAATCTCGATTGCTGTACAGCCTAAAGATAAAGGCGGTAATGAGAAAATGGGTGTTGCTATCGGTAAAATGGTTGCAGAAGATCCATCTTTCCAAGTTGAGACTGATGAAGATTCAGGCGAGACTATCCTTAAAGGTATGGGTGAGCTTCACTTAGATATCAAAGTAGATATTCTTAAGCGTACTTACGGCGTAGACCTTATTGTTGGTCAACCACAAGTTGCTTACCGTGAAACTATCACTAAAGAAATTGAAGATAGCTACACGCATAAGAAACAATCTGGTGGTTCTGGTCAGTTCGGTAAAATCGACTACCGCATCAAGCCAGGCGAAGTTGCTTCAGGTTTCACGTTTAAATCATCAGTTGTTGGTGGTAACGTACCTAAAGAATTCTGGCCTGCAGTTGAGAAAGGCTTTAAGTCAATGATGGGTACTGGTGTTCTAGCTGGCTTCCCTGTACTTGACGTTGAAATTGAACTTTTCGACGGTGGTTTCCATGCCGTGGATTCATCTGCAATCGCGTTCGAAATCGCTGCTAAAGGCGCTTTCCGTCAATCGATCCCTAAAGCGGGCGCACAACTTCTTGAGCCAATCATGAATGTTGACGTGTTCACTCCAGAAGATCACGTTGGTGACGTAATCGGTGACCTTAACCGTCGTCGTGGTATGATGAAAGACCAAGAAGCTGGTTTAACAGGCAGCCGTATTAAAGCTGACGTACCGTTATCAGAAATGTTCGGTTACATCGGTACACTACGTACAATGACATCTGGTCGTGGTCAGTTCTCTATGGAGTTCTCACACTACGCTGCATGTCCGCAAAACGTTGCTGATACAGTAATCGCTGCAGAAAAAGAGAAAAAAGCTGCTAAGTAATTAGCTCTTTAACTCTTTAAAAAAACCCGCACATGTTGCGGGTTTTTTATTGCCTATAATTTGGTTTTATTTTTTTAGTTGTTTATAACTACTTTTTATTATTAATTAGTCCTATGTTACTAATTAATAAAAAGGTACTAGAAAGCAATTTATTTACCTCAATTACTTAATTGGTTGGTTTATAAGAGGTTAATTGTAAATTAAATGTAACTGTATGAATTTTAAGAACTTCTATTGATGCATCTATATACGTAATGTAGAATGCTAGCACTTTTAGACTAGAGCTCTAAAGTCAGATAAGGAAGTCTCCGCAGCAGAGACGTTTGCTATTAATTCTATATAAGACGTAACAATCATGAAATCTATTAAATTAGCACCAAACTGGTGGCTACAATTTACAAAATGCGTTTTAGCATTCAGCTTAATATTTTTAATTCATATTATATTTTCTGTGAACCTAAAAATTGTTTTTCTCACTGTAATGCCAGCTCTACTGATTATTACTACTTTTAATATTCTTCATCTTCGTTTTTTACATTGTTATAAAGCAGGCATTTGTTATACGCGTTTATGCACAAAGCGTTATATCAATAGCGAGGAAATTAGTTGCGTATCATTTAGTTCGTTTTTTCTTTTCACCATTTTTAAGGTGGAGTTAGATAATGGTAAAACGTTCCATTTTTATAACTGGCAACTTGATGATGAAACGCAATCAGCTATTTCTAAAATGTACTGCAATAAGTTAGCTAACAAAATTGAAAATATTAGCGATAAATGCAATGCTTGATCTTTAATTTAGATAGCAAAAAGGAGCGATTAATCGCTCCTTTTTTGTTTTTGTATTTTATAACGCGCTAATTAAACTTTTTTATAGCCTTAGCTTTTAGCGCTTTCATCTTTAGCCTGCGTGGCTTCTTAAAAGACTGGATAGGCATTGTTACCAACTGCTCTTGTGGTAGTGCCGGTATTGTTTGTGGATAAGCACCTTCCTTTGGTACCGAAATTTCTTTTAGATGTATTTTAAGTGCTTCTAGAGTTGAGTCGTTATCAACTTCACTAGGGCAAATAAATATACCTAACTTTCTTAGTTGTACACCGAGTTTAATGCTACTGGTATAACGGATAATCGGAGCGCCTAATACTAAGCCCAGCAATATAGGTGATAACCACCAAAAGAATACTGGCGTGAAGTAGTAAGCCGTACAACCCCATGCAATAGCCACAATAGTTGAGAATAACGTATAACCAAACGCCTCTTTCCACGGAACCATACGACCTTCGCGCGGTTGTGCATCCCACTTCACTTTTTTACCTAAAAACACACAAAGTACAAAGTAAGCATGAAATACCATCATTAATGGGGCAACAATAATAGCGAATACGGTTTCAATGATTGAACCTAGTATGAGCTTAAATGAACCACCAAAGCGTTTGTTTCTATGTATTAAGGTTACTATTATGCCCATTAGTTTAGGCATTAATAAAATAACAATAGTTAAATACAAGAGTGAATCAATCAGATCGGTTTTAGCTATTTGCCATGTAGGGAATAATTGATAAACACGGTTAAAGTACACATCACTATTTAATGCGCGCGTTACTGCATCAATAGTACTTAGCGCTAGCATTGAGAGCCAAATTAGTGATGAAATATAGGCTGTCGCACCGAGTAAAAAGTGTAGCTTACTCATTAATTTTAATTTTGATGATGATAGTAAACCTAAGTGCTGAATATTACCTTGCACCCAGCGTCTATCGCGTACAGCGTAGTCTAGAATGTTACTTGGTACTTCTTCATAGCTACCTTCAATATCTGATAGCAACAATACATCCCAACCAGCACTGTGAAGTAGTGAAGCTTCTACAAAGTCATGACTTAAAATTTCGCCGCCAAAAGGTGCATTACCTTTTAGTGTTGGCAAGCCACAGCACGTTATAAATGCTTCAACTCTAATGATTGCATTATGACCCCAGTAGTTGGCTTTATCAGTTTGCCAAAAAGCTGAGCCAGTAGCGAGCATTGGGCTATATAGCACTGACGCAAACTGTAAAAAACGGCCAAAAAAGGTATCTTGACGAACAGGGATCGGAATTGTTTGAATAAGACCGGCTTGTGGGTTGTTAAGCATACTTGTAGTGAGCTCAAGCATACATTTACCCGTCATTACGCTGTCTGCATCAAGCACAATCATATGGTCGTACTGGCTGCCCCAGCGTTCACAAAAGTCGGTTAGGTTACCAACTTTACGATGTTTGTTATCTTCTCGGCGACGATAAAAAACGTTTTTTGCTGTATCACCTAAACGTTCACACAATGCATGCCATGCACTTAGCTCATTTTTAGCTATTTCTGGGTCTTGCGTGTCACTTAATAAGTAAAAATCAAAGTTTGCAAGTTGACCTGTTTCTTTTAACGATTGCAGACTTACTTCAAAGCCCGCGATAACACGGTGAGTGTCTTCGTTATAAATAGGCATTACAACGGCGGTTTTTTGGGCGTTAATTGCCTCGTTATTAAACTCAATGGGTTTAATACGCTTTAGCGTAAGTGGGTCAATTCGCAATAGCTGTAATACAAAGCCGATTGTTCCACTACAAAAAGCCGTTACAATCCACGCAAAGGTGATTGAAAATAATACAAGTAAAGCATACTCAAGCAATGTCATACCGTTTGAGTTTAAAATTTCAAACATGATAGATATGCCGTAACCTGATGTGCCAAGTGCCGCAATAGCAAATAGCCATACTCTTAGTGTTTTGAATGGCATTGGAGTGCCCTTACCTTTATTACTTGATGTCATTTGGGTACCAAACATAACTCCATACCTCGCTAATTTCTTTATCACGTAGTTTTAACGATAAACGCATATCAACGGGTTGATCGTCCTGTGGTGCAATTTTAAAGGCGACACGCCATCCACGTGAATCAGGTAGTTTTTGTACGTTTACATCGGTTACTTCGCCCGTTGTAAGTTGAATGTCGGCATCGAGTTTTAATTGATCAGAAAGTTGATTTATTTCTGGACCTGTAAAATCAACAGTAAATTGACGATGACTTTTTGGTGGTGGGTTGTCTTCACCTGGTAAAGCGGCGCTACCGATCCTTGTGCGCAGTACTCTCGCTTTCTCGTGCTGAGTTAAAACTGCATTAAAGGTCGTCATTTTGTAGCTTAGCTTTAGCGAATCACCGGCTTTCATTGGCTTTTCTGGTACCCAGTAACTTACGATATTGTCGTTAGTTTCTGTATCAGTAGGTATTTCTACAAGCTCTACACGGCCATTTCCCCATTCACCTTGTGGTTCAATCCATAGGCTAGGGCGGTTGTGATAATGTGCTTCGGTATCTAGATAATTATTAAAATCTCGGTCGCGCTGTGCTAAACCAAAACCTTTAGGGTTATTATATGAAAATGATGTAACACTCAGTTGTGAAGGATTGTTAAGCGGACGCCATACCCATTTATCATCGGCAGATTGCGTTAGTAAGCCATCTGAGTCATGAACTTCAGGGCGGTAATCGTCAAAAAATTTGGTGCTGTTTTCGCCGTGATAAAACATACTTGTTAGTGGCGCTACGCCGAGCTTTTTAATATCTTTACGCGCAAAAATTTGCATATCTACATCAACAAGCATGTTTGTTGTTGGATCAACATTAAACTTATAGGCACCAGATATAGATGGGCTATCAAGTAATGCAAAAATAGTAATACTTGTTTGCTCAGCTTTTGGCTTAACTAACCAAAATTCTTTAAACACTGGGAACTCTTCACCTGAATTTTCAGCGGTATCTATTGCTAAACCACGGGCAGACAAACCATAAACTTGATTAGGACCGACTACTCTAAAGTACGATGCCCCCTGAAATACCATTACTTCATCTTTATATTCATTAGTATTTAACGGGTAATGTAAACGAAATCCTGCATGGCCTAATTGAGTGCCCGCTACACTTTTAGCTATTTCTTCTTGAAGTGGCGCTGCAGTTCCATCGTATTGATAAAAATCGGTGCTAAAAGGCAAGCGACTACGTTTAGAATCGCTATCAACTGTATTTATAGTGACAGGTGTTTTGTATAAAAACCCCGGATGGAATAATTGCAGTTCGTAAAGACCTTCATCTTTCCAAACCGCTTTGTCCTTTTTAAAGCGAATTGAACGGTAATCTTGATAATCAATATTATTTAATGCTTCAAGCTCGATGTTTTTAGGCGCCACGTATTCTTCACTTGCTAACTTTTTAGCGCGAGCGCTAATTACGTCAAATAAGCTACTTTGTGGGATTGCTACATCAACTGTTGCAGCAATCGCTTGGTTGCTATTGCCCCAAGTCGAAAAAATAATAAGTAGACCCAGTAGTGGTGCTGACTTTTTTTGCCATTTAGGCAGGTTTTGGGTTAATTGTTTCATTCTCATTCCTTTATAAAAACACGACTTATTTTTACGTTCAGGGTAAATATTGATTTTATTTTGTAAGTATCTTCTAAATAACTTAGAGCAAAATTTAAACCTTAATAAAAATTCATATTTTTCAATAGGTAATATTTATATACATAATTCACTGAGGTTTTGTTGTGTAAAATTCACTCAAATGTATGTAGTTGTTACTGATTAATTACTAGAAGATTCACAGATCGTCTGAACATATTACGGGGGGTTTAATGAAGCTTGTCTGAATTACATTTGTATAAAATAAAAAAGCCGCAAGAGCGGCTTTTAAATGTTTAGATCTAACTTAGTTATTTCTTTTTAAATCGACGCACTATTGATAGTGGTGCTAAAAGAAGTGATAACCATAATAATGAACCTGCATCATTATCATCATCTGAGCGTAAGTTATTTACTTTCACGGCTACTTTTTCAACGTTAGATAAGTTACCCACGCTATCCTGAGCTTGCACTGTTAAAGTAATACGATTTTCAAATTCGTAATCAATCTCTCCAGCAACAATTAGCTGCCCCTGATTGTTAATAGAAACGCTGTCATTATCTGATGTAATAAATTTAACAACTGGTGATTCATCGGCATTTGGATCACTAAAATCGAGTGTGCCGATAATTGTTCCAATTGCGCTGTTTTCATCGACTGCAAAAACTTGATCAGCTTTAATAACTGGCGTTTGTTCTTCAGGTGTTAAAGTGATTTCAGATTTAATATCAATAATTACAGGGTCGTGATCTGATGCGCGGTATGCACTTTCAGAGTACAAACTAGATTGTTGACCTTCGCTTTTAAACTCTACATTGTAATCAAGAGAAATAGGTTCATCTGCGTTGATGTGCCAATCTGTTGCTGCGACAATTTTGCTAAGTAGTGATTGGGTAGCTACTGCATGATCTAAACTACCTGCGCGACCAGAAAAACTGTAAGAATAACCAAGCGTATCACCATCAATTTCTGCAACTACATTTTTGTAGCCTTTATCAGCAAATGCACGTATAGGATCTTCCATTGCGTAAGCATTCATATCGCCGACTAAAATAGTATCTTCGTCGTCAACACCGGTTGGTTTGCTATCAAGCCAATTTGCGAATGCATTAGCACCTTCTGTGCGTATTTCATTCCAACAGCCTTGTCCATCACCTGAATCTGCATTGTTTCCAGAAGCACTACCACAGCTTTTAGATTTAAGGTGTGACACAGCAACAGTAAATACTTCATCAGTTTCTAATGATTTAAAGCTTTGTGCAATTGGAGCACGGTTACTAAAATCAAATGGAGCCTCAGTCGTAATAGCAGCAGTACCTACTTCTTCTACTTTGTTAGCACGATAGATAAGTGCGGTAGTAATTGCATCGGTACCAATTTGATCTACGTTAAAATCAACAAATGCATAGTTGTTAGCACTATCAGCGTCATTTAATGCATCTACTAAGCTTGCAATTGCACTAAATTCGCCAAAACCATCATTTTCAATTTCCATTAAACCAACAACATCGGCCTGGATAGCGCTAATGGCACTTACAATTTTAGCTTCTTGGCGAGTAAATTCAGCTTCTGAATCTGCACCTCGGGCTGTAGGGAACCCTCCGCCTTGGCCATCACCATTAAAGTAATTAAGTACGTTAAAGCTAGCTACACGTAAATCTGCTTCAGCATTAAGTTCAGGCGCATTTTCACGTGCATTTGTTGCAATAAACGAAGGTGCTACAGTTGGGTGGATTCTGTAAAGGCTAAAGCTATAAGCAAGTGCCCCCGTAACCGTATTAACTGTATCGCCAGTACGTAATGTATTTTCTGCTGATAAACCTGGAGTTGGGTAGGCTGTAGGGTCTAAGTTTTGTACTGTAGAGCCATCATCTAGTAAAATCTTTTTAAGTAGATTTTCAGTTTCAACTGCATTAGCTGCATCTCCAGGTAATGCAACTTGGGTACCTTGATACAAGCGTTCTGTTGCTAATTCAACTTCACCATATCGACCAAGGCCAAAGTTATTAGTTACTACTAATGGTTGTTCTAATGTAACTAACATACCTTCAAAAGCTTCTAAATCAGTTGCATCAGCTAAAGGTAAAGTGATTTTTGTAGCTGCTACAGCTAAACCTGTATTACAAACTGCTACTTGGCTTACGCTGCCAATTTGTGTTGCATCAAAATACTCTTCAACAGTACCTTGTACGCGCACATGGTCACCAACATTTACATCAGTATCTGCAAAATAAACAAATACACCTTCAGAGGTTAGTGGGTTGGCATCTATGTCAGCAGCAAGTGAGCTAACAAAAAAGCCTTTTAATTGATCATCATCTTGGAAGTCTGCGGTTACAATACCCTCAAATTCTACTAAAGTATCAACAAGCGGGCTTGCAGAGCCATCACCTTGAATAGCGTTAATTAGTACTTTTTCTGCGCCACAAACAAGTGGAACAAGTGGTTCTGGCTCAGGCTCTGGTTCAGGTGTTGTTCCACCATTACCTGCGTGCGAACCTAAGCCATCAAAATCATCTTTTTCAAACTGTACCCATTCTTCACTTGGGTTAAATGCTGCATCTGGTGTTGTTCTACCTGCAGTAATGCTGTCTTTACGACGAAGTGTTTTATCTTGTGTTTGTACTGCGCCTTCAGACCAAAAAGAACCGGGATCTACACCGCGTTGTCCAAAGCTATCTACTACAGAACTACCTTGCATTAGGACTAATGCATCATCACCATTAAAATTAGCAACACCATGTTCTAAATCTGCTTTTTCTTTTAGTGCATCATTTGAACTTGAATTAACAATAACAAAGGTGCTGTTAGCTGCTAAAGTACCAGACAAATCAAGAGTTGATTGAATTGTAGTTTTGCCATTTACATATAAATTTAATGAGTATTGATCAAGAGTTAGTGGAGATGACGAGTTATTATAAAGCTCAATTGCTTTATTATTACTGCTTCCTTCAATATATTCAGAAATGATTAGAGCAGCGGATGCTGGTGCACTGAGACTTGCTATAACAAGTGCGAGTGGTGTTATTTTTGTTTTAAACATTTTTTTATTATTCCCGTGTATTAATCCCAAAATGGGACACCAGTTTAGAGAATAAATATGACGAAAATAATACAAAAATGTAAACAGATGTAAATAAAAGGCGGTTTAGCCGCCTTTTTATAAAAACCTTACTTTTTAGCTAGGTATTGTGCGGCTTGCTTAGCAAAATAGGTCAATATTCCATCAGCGCCTGCACGCTTAAATGCAAGTAAAGACTCCATTATAGTAGCTTCCTCACTTAACCAACCGTTATCAATAGCTGCTTTGTGCATTGCATACTCGCCACTTACCTGATATGCGAAAGTAGGTACACCAAACTCGTCTTTAACACGACGTACAATATCTAAATAAGGCATGCCAGGCTTAACCATGACCATATCAGCGCCTTCTTGTAAGTCTAATGCGACTTCACGTATTGCTTCATCAGAGTTTGCTGGGTCCATTTGGTAGGTTTTTTTATCGGCACCTTTTAAGTTCCCAGCAGAACCTATTGCGTCTCTAAATGGGCCATAGTAGCTAGATGCATATTTAGCTGAGTAGGCCATAATACGGGTATGTACAAACCCATCAGCTTCAAGTGCTTCACGAATTGCAGCAATACGGCCATCCATCATGTCCGAAGGGGCAATTACATCAGCGCCCGCTTCTGCATGCGAGAGTGCTTGTTTAACTAAAATTTCGGTGGTTACGTCGTTTATTACATAGCCTGTGTCATCAATAATGCCGTCTTGACCGTGCGTCGTGAATGGATCAAGTGCACCATCAGTAATTACACCCAACTCAGGAAAGGCTTCTTTTAAAGCGCGAACAGTGCGTTGCACTAAGCCATCGTCATTATATGCTTCTTCGGCAAATAGTGATTTTTTGTCCGCAGGGGTTACCGGAAAAATAGCAACGGCAGGTACGCCAAGATCAACAAGTTCTTTTGCCTCAAGTAATAGTAAATCTATCGATAGACGTTCAATACCAGGCATTGATTCAATTGCTTCGCGACGATTTTTACCTTCTAGTACAAATACAGGGTAAATTAAATCGTTTACGCTAAGTTGGTTTTCGGCCATTAAGCGGCGAGAAAAGTCGCTGCGGCGCATTCTGCGCATGCGAGTATACGGGAAAAGGTCTAATCCTGATTGGGCCATATTAATATGCTCCTACTGTGGTAATGGAAAAGTGATTACTTGATTACGGCCATGTTGCTTTGCGTAATAAAGTGCTTTGTCGGCGCACTCAGTAAAAATTTGAGGGCTGCTAACATCATCAGCAATGCTGGTGTATACACCAGCGCTAATTGTAAATTGAATATCATTATTGGCAACCGTTACTGTACTGGCTGAGATAGCTGCTCGTATTTTTTCAGCTATGTCTTGTGCACCTTCGCTGGGGGTATTAGGTAATAGCACCACAAACTCTTCACCGCCATAACGAGCAACTTCATCGAGTGGTCGCTTTAAATGATCTTTTATAAGGTCAGATACAGCTTTAATAACTTGATCGCCAATTATGTGTCCGTATGTATCGTTAATGCTTTTGAATCGGTCTATATCAAGCATAACAATACTAAGCGGCGTTTGTTCTCGGCGAGACCGACGAATCTCCATTATTAGCTTTTTATCAAAAAAGCGTCTGTTTTTTATTCCGGTTAAAGCGTCTTCGGTATTGAGTAACTCAAGTGAGCGGTTTTTTTCTTCAAGTTCTCTGAGTGTAACTTGTAATTCAAAGGTGCGTTCGTCGACTTGTGATTCGAGTTCTTGGCGTGTTTTTTCTTGTAACTTTAAGCGCTCTTTAAGTAGCGTATCTTGAGCTGCATTTTCAGCAATCAAGGTTTGCTGAGCAATTACTTCTTCATCACGTTGCAAAATAAATAACTTCATTACACTGTAGCATAGACAAAATGTGCAGCTAAAAAAGCATGTAAATACAAATGCTAATGTACTTCTGTCAAAGGCGTATAACCCTATTACTGCAACAATAAAATAAAGCATCACCACCAAGAAAAAAACTAATACGAGCAGTAGCGCTTTATTAGGTTTAGAAGGTGATAAACGTATGCACATAAGTGTAGTTGCAATATAAAAGCCTAAAACGATTGGGATAGTAGTTAAGCAAAATAGTGTCACTATATGGGTTGGAAATAGCCAAATAAACAATAACGAGACACCTAATGCATTAACTATCACTTTTTGAACCGTTAGTAAAAAAGAGGGCTTTGGATGGCAAATTTGCTTTTGTAAAGGCAAAAACATTAAAGCAATAAGCATAAGTAATATAGGGATCATAACTTGCTGTAACACTGGCAAATTAGGGTGAATATATTTCAGGCCAAAGCCACAAATGTAGGCTAATAAGCTACCTAATGTGAGGGTAATTAAACCAGCATAAACAAAATAACGTTTACGTGAAAAACTATATAAAACTAAGCAACTCACGCCTAAAGAAAATATAAAACCAATCAATAAGCCATAGAGTAAATTAAGTTTACCTTTATGTGCCAAATAAGCTTCTGGTTGCCACAGCGTTAAAGGGACTCGCAAGCCGGAGCTATTCGTCACTCTCATAATAATAATGGTTTCGCTATTTGCAGGGCTAATTAGTTTAACTAATAAAGATTCACTCTTAATCGCACGTTTATTAAGGGGGTATCCATCGCCAATTTGGGTGTGAGAAATTAATTGCGAGTTATGTAACTGATATACTTGAACGTCGTTTAGCAGAGGGTTGTTTAGTGACAACAGTTGTTCGGTATCATAACTAAGCGTGTTTTTTATTTTAAATTTCATCCATACAGAACGCTGCTCAAGACCTAGGTTAAGAGGTTTACCTGTGTTTTTTTGCCACTGTATATGGCTACTTTGTTGTGCATCTAATAGCGAAGTTGGTTCAAAAGAGTAATGCAGGTTATTAATGTCTTGGGAGTTAAAATCATGTTTTATTATTACAGGGCTTGCGAAAGAGCAAAAAGTGCAAAGAAGCATCAATAAACTTAGTAATGCTTTTGCGCACGCCATTAGCAGCTCTTTAAACCAAAAACATTGTAAAAGTTTTCTGTAGTTTTGTGGGCCACAACTTCTTCATCTATTTGATAAAGTTGTGCAACCGTTTGACAGATATAAGGAAGCAGAGCGGGTTCATTTTTACGCGATTTAGGTTTTGGCTTAACTGTTCGTGGAATTAAAAATGGTGCATCAGTTTCTATTAATAATCGATCTAGAGGAATGCTAGGCACTAGTTGTTGTAAATCTTTACCACGCCTTTCATCACATACCCAACCCGTTATACCAATATACAGACCTAAATCTAAATATTGCTTTAGAGCTGCTGAGTTACCCGTAAAGCAGTGGAGTACACCGCGAATATTAAACTCTTTTAAAATACTTAGCATGTCGTCACTTGCATCACGTTCATGTAAGTAAACAGGTAAATCTAATTTTTCGGCAAGTGCTAGGTGGCGTCTAAAAACACTACGCTGTACATCGCGAGGCGAAAAGTCACGGTTATAATCAAGGCCGCATTCACCAATCGCTATGACTTGCTTATTGTTTGCAAGTGCAGTTAATTGTGCTTCTAATTCATTCGTCGCCGATTTAGCATCATGTGGGTGGACACCCGCCGTAGAATATTGGAGATATTTTATCGCAAGTTCAAGTGATTGCTGACTACTCGCAATATCACAACCTATAATAAGCATATTTGTAACACCGGCTTCGCTTGCACGGGTAATTACATCATAATGCTGGTCATCAAATTGATGATTAGTTAAGTTAACTCCAGCATCAATTAACGTATATGACATTATTTAGTACGTTTAACGCGAATAGAGCGGTTTTTACCGTCTTGTTTCAGTAAAAAGGAGTTGAATGCACCGCGGCTGATTACAATTGTATCGTTTTCTTTTAAACGCATGCTGTCAGAGCCAATTTGACGCCATTGTTGGCCGTTATCTAGCGAAATAATTAACTCGCCATAAGCTGCTTCTTTCACTGAAGTAACCATAGCTTTAATTTCAGTCTCTTTTTCTACCTGTGATTCTTTGTGCTCTAAGCCAAAATCGTCAGTTTTTGCCTTTGCTTGCATTGGTGCAGCAGCTACGGCTTGAGGTACATTGTTAGCCGTTGGTGGAGTGAGTGTTTTTGTTATTGTTGGCTTTGTTAGTGATTTACCAGCAATTGTATTGTCATAGCAAAGTAATCGGTTAAAGTCATTTTCAATAAAGCTACATGCTTGCAGGGCCTGAGTATTAAATTCAGTTTGCGCAGCAAAAGTTGGGGCACTTAATAAAACCAATAGTGAGAGTAGTTGTTTTTTCATTTTATTCCTCAGATTCTTTTTGTGGTTTGGCGGTATAAAATTTTGCTAAAATTAAACCTAGTTCAAACAAAAGAAGCATCGGAAATGCTAATAATGTTTGTGATAAAACATCAGGCGGTGTTAAAAACATTGCCACTACAAATACACCCACCACGATATAAGGGCGCTTTTCTTTTAAGCTTTTTGTTGTTGTTGCGCCACTCCAGCATAGCAGCATAATAGCTACTGGAATTTCGAAAGCGACACCAAATGCAAAAAATAGTTTTAATACGAACCCTAGATAGCTAGCGATATCGGGTGCGAGAGTCATCATCTCAGGACCTGTGCTTGTAAAAAAACCTAATATAATTGGTAGTACTGCAAAATAACAAAAAGCGATACCACCATAAAACAAGACAACGCTTGAGATTAGTATAGGTATTAGCATTTTTTTTTCATTTTGGTACAAGCCAGGAGCTATAAACCCCCAAATTTGATGAAGTATCCATGGAGTAGATAATAAAGCTGCAACAAAAAAAGTAAGCATCATAGGGACTATAAAAGGGTCACTCACATTTATAGCTATCATGGTCGCGCCATTAGGTAAATGAACCACTAATGGTGCAGCTATAAGTTCGTAAATATTATCTTTAAAATAAAACAGCGCGATAAAAAATAATAAAATGCTCAATAGCGCTTTTATCAGTCGATCACGTAACTCAATTAAATGAGATACAAACCCCGATTTTACTTCCTCAACCATTATTTTTTATACCATGTAGTAAGTTGACCACAAAGTGAGAGATAAATTTCACTTTTTTTCATCAAGTTGTTGGCTATTTGATGTATCAGGTTGTGTTTTTTTGTAGCTGTGAGTAACTGACTCAGCCGCTTTTTGTAGCTCCGTTAATGAACTTTGTAGCTCAGGGCTTAAGTCTTTTAGTTCTTGTTGTTCTGCTTTTTTAAGGTTTTCGTGAAGTTCATGAATACGCAGTTCTTCACTTACTTCGGCTTTTACCGAGTTGGCAAGTGATTTAGCGGTTTTAACCCATTTGCTCACTGTTCTAATAGCAACAGGTAAGCGCTCAGGGCCGAGCACCACTAAGCCAACAATAAAAACAACAACAAGTTCCCACATCCCCATACTAATTAAACCTTATTGCTATCTTTGTTTTTTTCAGTATTGATTGAGTCGCCAACGGTGCTTTTTTCTGATTGTTGAATTTGCTCTGATTTTTCTTGCTCGTTAGCTTGATCATCCGACATTGCTTTTTTGAAGCCTTTAACAGCGCCCCCAATATCACCACCCATACCGCGTAGTTTTTTTGTGCCAAAAAGCAAAACTATGATAGCCAAAACAATTAATAATTGCCAAATACTAATACCACCAAAACCCATGGTTTTCTCCAATATATAAAATGGTTAAATGTCTATTTTAAATACTAATTATACGCCAAATAGCGTAAATAGCACTCAGTTTATGCGCTGCGCCATGCTGCTATAAAGCTAATAACAGATAAGCCTATTGCAATACTTGCAGCTACTAAATCGTACTGTAAATAACAAAGTGTTGCCATGATCATTGTAGCACTACCAAATAAACCTAAAATTAAAGGTTTATGAGATACCTTTTGTTCTTGAGGTTGATGAGCGTGTGGTGCACGCTTTAAATTTTGGTAAATTAGATCGGGTAACTCAGGCATTTTTTCAGCCCAAAATGGTAAGTTAGCATACATTTGTTTCAATATAGATAATGGACCGACTTGTTGCTTTACCCAATCTTCTAGAAAGGGCTTTGCGGTTTTCCATAAGTCGAGTTGCGGATACAGCTGACGCCCTAATCCCTCAACGTATAATAAGGTTTTTTGTAGTAGGACTAACTGTGGTTGTACCTGCATGTTAAAACGACGTGCGGTATTAAATAAATTTACGAGCACGTGACCAAATGAAATTTCAGCAAGGGGCTTATTAAATATAGGCTCGCATACAGTGCGAATCGCAAATTCAAACTCTTCAATACTGGTATCGTGTGGTACCCAGCCAGAATCAACATGCAACTGTGCTACTTGGCGGTAATCGCGATTAAAAAAGGCAATGAAGTTTTCGGCTAAGTAGCGTTTGTCTTCTTTACTTAAAGTACCAACAATACCGCAATCAATACCGATATACATTGGGTTTTCAGGATGCTCGCGAGAAACAAATATATTGCCTGGGTGCATATCAGCATGAAAAAAGCTGTCTCTAAACACCTGCGTAAAAAATACCTCTACGCCACGCTCAGCCAATAACTTCATATTGGTGTTTTGCGCCATAAGCGCATCTTTATCAGATACGGGTATACCGTAAATACGCTCCATTACAAGTACATTACTGCGGCTGTAATCACTATACACTGCAGGTATATACAATGATTCAGAACCTTCAAAGTTACGCTTTAGCTGTATGCCATTTGCGCCTTCTCGCATTAAATCGAGCTCATCAAGAAGCGTTTTTTTATACTCCTTAACAACTTCGACAGGACGAAGACGTTTTGATTCGTTGTGTACCTTAGCGAGGACTTTGGCAAGTTTTTCCATTAACGCCAAGTCTGCATTAATTTGCTCGTGAATATTTGGTCGAATGACTTTAATTACGACATCTTGCTCAATGCTGTGTTCATCAATCAGCTTTGCTGTATGCACTTGTGCTATTGATGCTGACGCTAATGGTGTTTGTGAAAACTCACTAAACAATTCGCTAATGTCGTTAATTTCGAGTGCTTTTTCAATTATTTTTTGAGCTAGCTCACCTTCAAAAGGTTCCACTTGGTCTTGTAAAAACGCCAGCTCTAAAGCGATATCATGCGGAAGTAAATCACGACGGGTTGAGAGCATTTGACCAAATTTAATCCAAACAGGGCCAAGCTCTTGCAGTGCTAAACGTAAGCGTAAACCATGTGATTTTTCTTTGTGTTGATTACGTAGCCAAAATAAACTGCCGCGAGCTACTTTACCAAACCAAGGGATCTTATGTTTTGGAATTAGTTCGTCTAGCCCATAGCTAAGTAACGTTTTGGTGATGTTATATAAACGTGCAGTCGACACAAAAAATCCTTAGAGAGGCTTCGGAGATGAAAAAGAGTTTAATAAAGCATTTATGCGCTGCTCAACGGCAGCCACTTGCCCTTTGAGCTCTCTATTTGTTTGTTTAAACTGCTCAAGCTCTAATGGATGAATAGTAATTGCGAGCTCATCTTGGCATAAACTTGTAAGCATTGTACTTATTTTAGTATTGGTTTTACTGCCGTTTTGTTTTAGTTTTTTTAAGTGCAGGTATAACTGCTGAGCGGGGGTATCGCCAATATATTTAGAAAACTGCTCAGGCCAATCAATATCAATGTCTGAAAACGCATTACTATAAGTTTGCGCAATATTTAAGTCGCCTTGCAAGTCGAGCTTATCTTGGCGAATTAATTGGGTAAGCATTGCTGGGTTTTTGAGCGCTAAAAGCGTATCTATGTCGGCGCTGATCATACAATCTGCGTTTTCATTGCTTTGAGCACTGTATAAGTGTAATTGCTCAGCGCTATAAACAAGTTGAATGCTTTGTTGCCAGTCTCTTATTTCAACCACTAAGCGCTGATGTTTAACTGCGCTTAGCTTTTGAGGTAATTGTGGGTCAAGGCTAAGTGCTTGATTTAGTACACGCTCAATAAGCGAAAGTACAAAATTAGGTAACATAAAAAATTCAGATGGCATTGCATCATTATTATTTTTTGTTGTTTTCTCAAGCGCCATAACTACTAGCCTTAATATTTAAAACCACGGTGTAGCGCAACAATACCGCCAGTGAGGTTTTGATATGTTGTTTGCTCAAAGCCTGCATCTTCCATCATCGCTTTTAGCGTGTCTTGATCTGGATGCATACGAATAGATTCAGCTAAATACTTATACGATTCACTGTCGTTAGCAACTAGCTTACCCATTGTTGGCAATAAGTTAAATGAGTAAAAATCGTAAGCTTTACTAAGTACGTCATGCTCTGGTTTTGAAAACTCTAAAACAAGTAAACGACCACCTGGCTTTAAAATGCGGTACATAGAGCGTAATGCTTTGTCTTTATCGGTAACGTTACGTAAGCCAAAGGCAATAGTGATCACATCAAAGCTATTATCTGGGAACGGTAGCATTTCTGCATTCATTTGTACGTAGTCGATATTGCCCACTAATCCAAGATTATGCAGTTTTTCACGACCAACTTTAAGCATAGATGAGTTTATATCACCCAAAACAACTTGACCCGTTTCGCCCACTAATTGGCTAAACTTTGCCGTTAAGTCGCCAGTGCCGCCGGCTAAATCGAGTACATGATGGCCTTTACGAACACCTGAGCTTGCAATAGTTTGACGTTTCCATAAACGATGCACACCAAAAGACATTAAATCATTCATTACATCGTATTTTGCAGCTACTGAGTGAAATACATCAGCAACCATAGAAGCTTTATCGTTCTCGGCTACTGTTTTATAACCAAAATGCGTGGTCTTTTGTTCGGTTTCGTTCATGATTAATCTCTATCGTGACAATAGAGGTTAGTGTACTTTATTGTACACAGTAGGTGCAATTTGAATATGATTTATCAGGTAATTTATTGCCCTGCAGTGTAACTACTTTGACCTAATGAACGTGCTTTAAAAGCCGCATGAGATGCTTTTTTTGCTAACTGATTAAAATCATCTTCTTGTTGATGCTGAGCAATTCCTAGTGATAAGCCAATACTTGGTAGCTTGATACCTGTTTTTGAACTAACAAAGCGTAGCTTTTCGACCCCATTTCGTACTTTTTCGGCAATAACATTAGCTGTATCTGGGTCTATGTCGGCGAGGAGAACAGTAAATTGATCTTTTGCTGTGCGACCAGGTAAGCCACTTTGAAAAACATATTTTTGCACTTGCTTAGCGACTTTACTCAAAATGACTTCACCAATAATATCACCATAATTTTTAGTAAAGTGATCAAGGTTGTCTATTTGAATCGCTATTGCGCAAATAGATTTTTGTTGATTAGTCCACACTTGGGTTTGTTGCGTTAAATAATGGCGCTTATAAAGCCCTGTTTGGCTATCAATAATATGCTGTTTACGAAGTTGAGTTAGCTGCTTTTGTGTTTTTTCGTGTAGTTGTTTGGCTTTGCTTAGTTCTTGCTTAAATTGCTTATGTTGGTTGAGTAATTCGGCGGTTTGATTATGAAGAACTTCAAGCGCTTGACGGCTTTGTTCTATGTTGTTCTCATCTAGCGAATGTACGCATTCGCTCACTTGACCCGCAAAGCGAATTATTTGCTTTTCAGTAGCTTGAGAATTTTGAGAAAGTGAGTTTATAACACCATCAACATTTTGAATCATGTTGACTTGCGCTTTGTGGCCAGTATTTAAAAACTCAGAATGTAGTTGTTCAATTAAAACGCTATCTATATTGTCTTCAACAGCGATAGCACGGTCTAAAGCTTTATTTAGCTTGAGATTAGTTTGACTGGTATAAGCATAAATAACTTGATAATTCAGCGGCGTAGGTGGGAGCGTATAGCGCTCTAAAAAAACACACACTTTGGTCATTTTTTCTTGTGCAATAGCCATGGAATCATGGAACATCATTTTAAATACCAACTAAGTACGCATAAGTGCAAATTTTAAAATATCTCATTCCATGAGGCGGTTATGCGTCCGAGCTTTTTATTATTTTTTTATACAGTAATCATTATCCGAGCTATTTAAAAGCAAAAACGATAGTTAGGGAACTTAAATTTTGCTTTAGCAGCTTAATCGCTGTTTTTCTCATCAATTAGGCTGGTTTTTACTTCATTTAATGTATGTAACGTATTAATACACTTGGTATAAGTAGGGATTATTACTATGAGGTTGGTCTCATTTACTTGCTATTTATTTACCCTACGATAGCTTTATGAAATTAATAACACTGCTAAGTTACATTATAATGAATCATTTTTTAATTAAGCCCCTTCGCCAATCTTTATTTGGTATCACGGTTTTGTGCTCATTAAGTGCATGCCAAATGACCATGCAAAATTCAGATCAACAATTTACTCAAGTAGCGCAAAGTATTGTTGATTATAGAGAAAGTATTAACCCTTACGATAGTGTAGGTGGTGTTGAAGGTTATTTATTACCAAATTTATCCCCTGAATTTTTAGCGCAAGAATATAAAAATAAAACGCGATTACTTGCTGAATTAGACACTATTAATATTGAAAAGCTAAGCGATGAAAATCAAATTAACTTCGATATTATTCGAGCTCAAGTACAAAACAGTGTCGATGAATATGTATTTAATGCGCACTATATGCCGCTCACCTCTGAATATGGGTTTCATTCTGGTTTGTCGTACATAATAAATAGCTCTCAATATAAAAACCCGGAAGATTACCAAGTGTATCTTGCACGATTGGCGCAAGTTCCACGCTTTTTTGAGCAAAACATGTATTGGATGACAAAAGGACTTGAAACTGGGCTTACTCAACCTAGAGCTGTATTAGAAGGTTATGAAGATTCAATTAATGCTTACATTGTTGACGATGTAACTACGTCTGAATTTTATAAACCATTTTTAACTAACACAGCTGGTTTAAGTGAAAGTGAATTTAAAGCACTACAACAAAAAGCTAAAAATATTATAAAAGAAGAGGTTATAAAATCTTATAAAGATTATTTAGCGTTTTTTACGCAGCAATATCGACCTGGTGCACGTACAAGTATTGGTATATCAAATACACCTAATGGCGAAGCGTTTTATAAAAATAGAGCTAAGTACTACACCACTACCGATATGACACCTAAAGAGATTCACGAACTTGGCTTAAAAGAAGTTGAGCGAATTCGTAGTGAAATGGAAAACGTAATAGCAGAGGTAGGTTTTAAAGGCACGTTTGCCGAATTTATCCACTTTTTACGCACTGATCCACAATTTTACGCCACAACACCAGAGCAACTTTTAAAAGAAGCATCTTATATTGCTAAAAAAATGGATGCACAACTGCCTAAATTATTTCATACCTTGCCGCGCAAACCTTATGGTGTAGCACCTGTACCGGCAAGTATTGCACCTAAATACACAACCGGTCGATATTCAGGCTCTAATCGAGATGATGAAGCAGGGTATTATTGGGTAAATACTTACGCTTTAGATAAGCGCCCTTTGTATGTTTTAGAAGCATTAACGCTGCACGAAGCCGTGCCAGGTCATCATTTACAGATATCACTTAATGCAGAGCTTGAAAATCTGCCGAGCTATCGCCGTGATGCTTACCTCTCGGCATTTGGCGAAGGTTGGGGGCTTTACTCTGAGTATTTAGGTTTAGAGGCAGGCTTTTATCAAGACCCATATAGCCGTTTTGGTCGTTTAACGTATGAAATGTGGCGAGCAGCGCGTTTAGTTGTTGATACAGGTATGCATATGTATGGCTGGAGTCGCGAGCGTGCCATGAACTTTATGAGCGAAAATACAGCGCTTTCGTTGCATAACGTTAAAACCGAAACCGATCGTTATATAACATGGCCTGCACAGGCGCTTTCGTACAAAATAGGTGAGCTTACTATTAAGCGTTTACGCATTGAAGCAGAGCAAGCGCTAGGAAAAAGCTTTGATATTCGTGAATTTCATCATCAAATATTACGCCATGGTTCAGTGCCTTTATCGGTACTTGAAACGCAAGTGCGTTTATATATAAAAGCAGAGTTAGCTAAACAACAGAATTAGATATAAGGCAGTTAAAGCCTTGAACAAATAAAAGTGTTATGTCATTTTGGTGGTATAGCACTTTTTTATTTTAAAAACAGTCATCAAGGGGCCTTGGGTGAGTAATTTTATAATGTTTAGTATTGATGTATTTGCAAGTATGTTTATTGTTGTTTTAGGGTTGTTGGTTTTAATCGTTGTCGTTTTTTATATTCGAGATGTAACACAAACCAAGCATGCTATTAGACGTAATTACCCTGTTATTGGTCGCTTTCGATATTTTTTTGAACGCCAAGGTGAGTTTTTTAGACAGTACTTTTTTGCTCAAGATAGAGAAGAAATGCCGTTTAACCGCGCAGAGCGAAGTTGGGTTTATCGTGCAGCAAAAGATGTTGACCGTACGGCTGCATTTGGCTCCACGCAAAGCTTAGAAGTAACTGGTACGGTTATGTTTATGAACTGTGCATTTCCTACTTTAGACGAAGAAGCGCTCGACCCGAGTAATGTTACTTTGGGTCCATACTGTAAAACACCTTACACGACCAACTCGTTATTCAATGTGTCTGGTATGAGTTTTGGTGCGCTTTCAAAGCCAGCTGTACGAGCCTTATCAAAAGGGGCAAAACTAGCGGGTTGTTGGATGAACACCGGTGAAGGGGGGTTAAGTCCTTATCACTTAGAAGGTGGTGCCGATTTAGTGTTTCAGATTGGTACAGCTAAATATGGTGCACGAGACGAGCATGGAAATTTAAGTACCGAAAAGCTAAAAGAAATAGCGGCTCATGAACAAGTAAAAATGTTTGAACTTAAAATGAGCCAAGGTGCAAAACCAGGTAAAGGCGGTATGTTACCAGGGCGCAAAGTTAACGCCGAAATAGCTAAAATTAGGGGCATACCAGAAGGGCAAGATTCTATTAGCCCCAATGGTCATCCTGAAATTAAAAACCCAGCCGATATTCTCGATATGATTGCCACTGTGCGTAACGCGACAGGTAAACCTACAGGGTTTAAAGCCGTTATTGGTGCTTACGGATGGTTAGAAACGTTGTTCGCTGAAATAAACCACCGTGGTATAGAGTCCGCGCCTGACTTTATTACCATAGATAGTGCTGATGGTGGTACGGGCGCAGCACCACAACCGCTTATGGATTCAGTGGGTTTACCACTGCGCGAAAGTTTACCGCTTGTAGTTAATATGCTTGAAAAACATGGACTGCGAGATCGTATTAAAATAATCGCGTCTGGTAAATTAATTGTTCCTTCAAAGGTGGCTTGGGCGTTAGCGCTCGGTGCTGATTTTGTTGTATCGGCTCGAGGGCATATGTTTGCACTGGGCTGTATTCAGGCAATGCAATGTAATAAAGATACCTGTCCGACCGGGATCACTACGCATAACGAGCGTTTGCAACGCGGCTTAAATGTAGCTGATAAAGCGCAACGAGTAGCTAACTATAATAAATACATTCATTACGGAGCTGGGCTAATAGCTCATTCTTGTGGTGTGACTAGTGCACGCGAATTAAAACGTGAACATGTACGTATAGTGCAAGAAAGTGGTTTATCAGAACCGCTCGATAAAATTTACGAAAACTATAAGTAAGTTTTTAACTAACTAAAAAAGGCGCTAATAGCTGTCTCTTGATCACAAGTCTGGCTCAAGAGATTTTGCTAAATCGTAGCCTTCCAGGATGGCTTGTAACTTAAGC
>NZ_JADYXN010000248.1:0-574 GCF_015864285.1 Pseudoalteromonas sp. NZS100_1 | reverse complement strand
CATCCCCGGTATGGCGAAGGATTGCCGATAAACCAGAGCGTGGACTGCATGGGCCGCGCACCGGTCAACGTCCATCAAACCCAACCTCCCCCACTTCAAATCGCTGAGGGCAGCCATGTCTGTGTCGATTCCACCGGGTGCAAAAGACCCAACACTCACTCCCGTCCCGGCAAGCTCCACGGAAAGCGCTCGCATGAGGGTGCTCACATAGGCTTTCGACGCGCCGTAGACCGCTTGGAAGGGCACGGATGTTTCGCCCGCCAGGCTCGACACGGCGATTACTGAGGATTCAAACGGCTGCTCCCTGAAAATCGCAATCAGGCGAGCCAGCAAATCCGTGAAACCGAGTATGTTTGTTTCAATTACCTCGGCATAAGTGTCGGCACGGCCTGCATCAAATGAACCAACGCTCGTCATTCCGGCAACCAACAAAGCGGCTGTTACTTGCAATTCTGCAACCTTAGCCGCGATTTTCTCCCTGCCCTCGATTTCACGTTGATCAGCCACTATAATCTCGCACGGCACATTGAACCGCTCGTCAATTTCGGTCTGTAGCTCCCGCAAGTTGTGGAGC
>NZ_JADYXN010000247.1:0-576 GCF_015864285.1 Pseudoalteromonas sp. NZS100_1 | reverse complement strand
CGAGCGCAATGCCCAGTTCCGCTGCCAGAGCCACGCAGCCGGCCACTTCGCGCGTCGTGGCCGGGGACAGGATCGCGCGGGCTGCGCCATGATAGCGGCCGCGCCAGTCGCTGACCCAGGGGGCGATATCATCGGCATCGGTAATGACGCCCTTGGGGCCGAGCAGGGCGACGAAGCGATCGATGGCATCCTGTGCGATTATGGCTTGTTCTGTCATGGGACATGCTATGCCCCGGAATTCATCGACGGTTCAACCGTTGGCCGATAGCTTGCCACTCCCAAAAGGGGTTCCGCTTGGTTCATACCATCCTGATGCTGCTTGCAGCGCCTGCTGCCGACCCGGTGCAATGGGCGCAACTGACGATCGAGCAGCGCGTGATCATTCGTGTTCCGATGGCCAAGGGGCGGGCGCCGACGCGAGTCGTGCCCAAGAGCGACGAGCGCTGGGAAGAGAAGAAGGGGCCGCGCTGTGTGGCGCTGCGATCGATTCGCGGGGCCAGCATTGTGGTGTCCAACGGGGTCGACCTGATCCTGGCGGACAAGCATCGCTACCGCGCGCGGCTGGAGCGGGGATGC
>NZ_JADYXN010000246.1:0-578 GCF_015864285.1 Pseudoalteromonas sp. NZS100_1 | reverse complement strand
GCCGGTCGCCATCGGAGGGGTGAAGTCCCGAAGTTGGCTCGTCGAGGATGTAGATCGTGTTGCCGCGTTGAGCGCGTTGCAGTTCAGTCGCCAGCTTGATGCGCTGCGCCTCCCCGCCAGACAGCTCGGTCGCCGGCTGACCGAGCCTCAGATAACCAAGACCGATCTCCCGCAACACGTCGAGGGAGCGCATCACAGATGCCTCGCCAGCGAAGAAATCGCACGCATCGTCGACCGTCAGTTCGAGCACCTGGGCGATATTGCGCCCGTTCCATTCGACTTCGAGCGTTTGCGGGTTGTAGCGAGAGCCATGACAGGTCGAGCACGGGGCAAAAACGCTCGGCAGGAACAGCAGCTCCACCATGACGTATCCCTCGCCCTCGCACACAGGGCAGCGGCCTTGCGCGACGTTGAACGAGAACCTTCCCGGGCTGTAGTGCCGCCGGCGGGCGAGCGGCGTATCAGCGAAGATCCGTCGCACATGGTCGAACATGCCGCTGTAGGTGGCTAGGTTCGAGCGCGGCGTCCGGCCGATCGGTTTCTGATCGACCCGCACCAGCCTGCGAACATGCTCCATG
>NZ_JADYXN010000245.1:0-579 GCF_015864285.1 Pseudoalteromonas sp. NZS100_1 | reverse complement strand
GAGGAAGGCCAAGGGCCGGCAGATCAACTATTTGTTCCTGTTTATGCGCGCGAGCGGCGAGCAGTTGAGCCAGATCACATCACTGATCGAAGCCGGGATCATTCGCCCTGTCTTGGATCGGGCCTTCCCGTTCCAGGCGACCAATGAAGCCATGGCTTACATCGAAACAGGACGGTCGAAAGGCAAGGTCGTCGTCAAGCTGAGGTGAAGGCGGTGTTGCTTTTGCCTGGAAGCAAAGGGCCGCGGTGAGGACGTCCATTCATGCGTATATCTAGGGAAACGATCGTGAACATATCCCCACAAATCAGATCAATACAAAAGTGGAAAGACACACTGACCAAGAGCATCGATGTTGCAGGGACGAAGTTCGTCTATCGGCAACTCGGGCCTGCGGCCGGTGTCCCGTTGATCATGCTGAATCACTGGGGCGCGGTGCTGGATAATTTCGATCCGCGTATTGTCGACGGCCTCGCAGCGACCAGGCCTGTGATCGCCCTCACCTATCGGGGCGTCGGTGCATCGGGCCGCGCTGCGCCGCTCACAGTGGCAGAGATGGCCGATGACGCGATTGCCTTTATC
>NZ_JADYXN010000244.1:0-579 GCF_015864285.1 Pseudoalteromonas sp. NZS100_1 | reverse complement strand
AGATCGGTCGATATCGGCAGCCAAACGGGCCGGAGGTAGCGCTAGGTGACGAGGCGGCTTCATTGCCGACGCCTATCCATCACCGTGGCAGCTTCAGATGGCATGGATCACCTCAGGCTGAAAGCGACGAGGATCGTCAGCTCGACGACATCAGGCTCTCGGCGGGAATTGCCGGCAGGGGCTGGGCACGTATGAGCATATCGAGTGCGGCCTGATCCAGGTCGAAAGATCACGATTCCCCGACGATAGCAGAGGATGGCACCATGCGGACGCGGTTCACGCCGAAGCATATATGGGCGGTGCCCTGCTGACGAATTGCACGGGCGCGGGCCGGGTTCCAGATGCACTAGGATCAGGCTTTCCCAATCAGGCCTGACGTGACTGGAAAGCCGATCGACGTTGGGAGCAACTGCGCGCGCCGGCTCGGGTGGCGCAACCAACGGCTGCAATTCGACCACAAGCGGCGCGAAGATCCGAAACTGCGATCGGGCTTGCAGATGGTCAAGAGAAGTGGACTTGCTGTGGCTGGCCAGTCCAGATGGCGATCAAATGACCGGTAGAGGTGAATTTGGAATAGGC
>NZ_JADYXN010000243.1:0-580 GCF_015864285.1 Pseudoalteromonas sp. NZS100_1 | reverse complement strand
AAGAAGCCGGGAAGGGTGAGCGGATCGTAGGCCGCGGCGGGCATCTTGAGGAAGAACCACGCCACCGTGCCGGTCAGCAGGCCGATCAGCAGGAGCGTGATCGGAAGGAGGACAAGGGCCAGTGCGAGCCTGTTAGAGCCTGTTTTCTGGATCAAAATATATCTCCGTCACGCGAAAGCGGCCTTCGACCTTCTTGGTCTGCACGACCACATCAACCAGCAGCTTGAGCAGGCTGCGAATGTCGTCACGGGCCAGATCGGCGCCGCCCTCGCTTTCCTTGACCAGCAATGTCAGCTGTTCGAACGCGAGTTCGGCCGAGTCCGCATGGATCGTCGTGATCGAGCCGGGGTGGCCTGAGTTGACGTTGCGGAGATAGAAGAACGCGGTGCCGTCGCGCAGCTCCTGCAACAGTATCCGGTCAGGCCGCATACGCAGGGCCGATTCCAGAAGATCCTTTGCAGAGATTTTCGCGGTGCCCTGCTTGTCCTTCGCGTAGAGCATGTGGACCACGTTGCGATGCGGAACGACCAATTCGCGCGTGTCTTCGATCGTCAGCAGCCGCTCATGCGGCGGAATGAGC
>NZ_JADYXN010000242.1:0-581 GCF_015864285.1 Pseudoalteromonas sp. NZS100_1 | reverse complement strand
GCTGGCGCTGATTCCGCCGGGCGCCGAGCGCGTCAGCGTCGGCAAGCGCTCCGGTCGCCATTCGAAGGATCAGGCGACCATCGATGCGCTGCTGGTCGAAGCTGCGGCCGCATCGAAGCGCGTGGTCCGCCTGAAGGGCGGCGACCCCTTCATCTTCGGCCGTGGCGGCGAGGAAGTGGAGGCCTGTCGCGCCGCCGGCATGCCGGTCGAGGTCGTGCCGGGCATCAGCGCCGCGATCGGCGCCGCCGCCCAGGCGCAACTGCCGCTGACCCATCGCGAGGCGTCAAGCGCGGTCAGTTTCGTCGCCGGCCAGTGCAAGGGCCTTACCGATCAGGACTGGTCGGGCCTTGCGGGAAAAGGCCGCACGCTCGTCATCTATATGGGCGTCGCGACCGCCGCCGACATCGCCGACAAGCTGATGGCCGACGGCGTGTCGCCGGCAATCCCGGTCGCGGTGCTGGAAAATGGCACGCGCGCCGATATGCGCAGCCTGCGCACCCTGCTCGCCGATCTGGGCGACATGGTGGCGCGTGAAGAAGTCAAAAGCCCGGCCCTGATCGTGGTCGGCGACGTGGCAGCCC
>NZ_JADYXN010000241.1:0-582 GCF_015864285.1 Pseudoalteromonas sp. NZS100_1 | reverse complement strand
ATAAGGCTGATCCCGACCCTCAAGGTTTCTCGAAACCCCGTCAGAACCGGGTTTTGAGAACGACCGGCCTTTCCCATTTCACCATCCCATGCGAGACGGGATCGCAAAACCTTAGGGTGTCATTCCGCCCTCAACCGTACCCGGCCGCGAGCGGCGCATTTTTCAACAGCCCCGATCGTTTTTGATACGCTGCCAGGCACGTCATCCGCTTATCCCGTCTGTTGGCGGACATACTCGCCGAGGCCGCGCGCAATGAGTTCGTCGTTCGAGAGGCGAGGGCCTCGCTTCAGGCGCTGATTGCCCAGTTTGCGACGATCCAGCTTCGGCCCGGGCGACACCGGTGCGAGAGCCTTGAACACGCCAACCGGCTGCGCGGTGCGCGCCGGTTCGTTGTTGTTGCGCTTCGCGTGGTGCGGCTGGACCTGCTGAATGGCGTGGGCGAGCGTCAAGGCGGCGTCGAGATGCTTGTTGTCGACCACCGGCGCCTGGTTCACGCGGCGCATCTTGTCGAAGACGCGGTAGGGCAGGGCCTCACCATCGTGCTGGATCTCGAGGCGACCGTCCGGGTACTCGCATACGTCC
>NZ_JADYXN010000240.1:0-582 GCF_015864285.1 Pseudoalteromonas sp. NZS100_1 | reverse complement strand
ACCGAACAGACCGGCCCGCGCCGCAAGGGCAAGGGCCTCAACCTGAACGACGATCCGAACCCATGGTATATGCAGTCGCAGTATCGCTTCGGATCGGGAAACAGCGCCGCTCATAACCGCTGGCACAAGTAGCCCGTGGCGCAGCCATTGAAGGGATTCTCAATGCGAACAATCGTAGTGACCAATGAGCGCGGCGGCATCGGCAAGACCACGCTTACCTGTCATATTGCGTGGCATCTGGCCGAGCAGGGCAAGCGTGTCGTGGTCCTGGACCTGGACAAGCAATGCCACAGTGCCGGGATGCTGAAAGCCGAGTTCGAGCAGATCGGCCCGGTTCAGTCGATTCTTGACTTCGACCCGAACGAAGAACCTCCGGCGCTGGCCTGTTTCAAGAACACACGGCAGATCGTCGAGTTGACGACTGACAGCCCGCAGCAAGGCCAGCACATCGGCGCTTATGTCCGCGCCATTCGTGCCGGCCTTGCCAAGCACTACGACTACTGCGTGATCGACACTGCGCCCGCGTGGGATGGCCGGAACCTCATGGCGCTGATTGCGTCCGATTATGTCGCGGTCCCACTG
>NZ_JADYXN010000239.1:0-584 GCF_015864285.1 Pseudoalteromonas sp. NZS100_1 | reverse complement strand
CACGACCTTGTCGCGCTCGAACGCAATCCCGATGTGCGCGCCGCGTCGCGCTCGCTCGACATCCACCTTACGGGCAACATGGAACGTTTCATGTGGTCGTTCGACGGCATCAAGATGTCCGACTATCACGAGCCCATCCCATTCATCGAGGGCGAGCGCGTGCGGATCAACCTCATCAACGATTCGATGATGAGCCATCCGATTCACCTGCACGGCCATTTCTTCGAGCTGGTCACGGGCAAGGGCGACCGTTCGCCGCGCAAGCATACAGTGCTAGTCCAGCCGGGCGGGACCGCGAGCTTCGATTTCACCGCCGACGCGCTCGGCGACTGGGCGTTCCATTGCCACCTTCTCTATCACATGCACGCGGGGATGATGCGCGTCGTCAGCGTCCGTCCGAAGGGAGATGGCGAATGACCCGGGTCGCGCTCCTCCTCGCGGGTATCGCCCCGCTGGTCTTTGCTGTGCCTGCCGCGGCACAGTCGATGGATCATTCGATGCATGGTGCGGCGCCCGCGCCGACACCCGCTCCATCGCCAACGCCAACGCCAGCGCCGGTAGCGCAGCCCGCGCCCGAAGCGCCG
>NZ_JADYXN010000024.1:0-68362 GCF_015864285.1 Pseudoalteromonas sp. NZS100_1 | reverse complement strand
CTAGACGCACAGGCAAGCTCACTGACTTCGATGTGATAAACGATAGCTAATCATTTATCAATGAGAGATACAAGACGTGCAGCTTGCTGACGTGATGAGCGTAGCTCGTAATTTAGATTGGAGACAGATAAGTAATTAGAAGCTGCGCTTCTCGCGCAAGCAAGCTTAGCGCCTACAGGTAAAGTTTGACGCGGTGTTTTTTGTAGACGTGCAGCTTGCTGACGTGACGGGCGTAGCTCGTAATTACTTTATTTTAAAAGTTCCAAAAATACACACCCACAAAAAAGCTCACGTACTGTGAGCTCTTTTAAAACTTACTTATAGCTAATTTTAACTTACTGCTGCTTTTGCGGCGGGAAGTTACTTAATATTTCGCTAACTGTTTTATTAATTGATGCTTCACGTTGTTCTGGCGATTGATTTTTCTTTAATCGGCCTTCTTTTGCGCCGCGCCATACAAGCTGGTTAGATTCACGGTCTACAATATCAATAATTAACGTACCCACTTCGTATTCACGCGCAGTTGTATCGCGTTGAAAACCAGTACCCCAATAACCCCAATGCGGGCGGTAGTTTATATTGAAGTTGTCTACTTCAAGCTCTTTATCTACCGATGCATGATAGTTAACAAGTACATCAGCTTGCGCTGCATCAACTAAACTCATACCTAGTGTTTGGCTCAATTCTGCATTAACGGCAGTGCGAACACGCTTTTCCATCAGGCCATTAATTTGATAGTTATTTGTGTCTTTAGTTAGGCTGGCGTTTTCTACCCAAGCAAATGTTTTAAAATTACTAAAGTTAGCTGATTTATCGTAATCCCAATCTGGGGTTTGTGTACAGGCTGTAAGAAGTGCTAGCGCTGCAACAATAAGTATATTTTTCATTACGTTTGCTCCAATAAAATGCATTAATTTAAAATAACACACATAGTTTAAATGTGTATTATTTAAACGTCCTAAATATTAGTCTAATTGTCAGGGCGTGTTGACCTTTCGTGGTTGAATTTGCAGCAGTATGTTTGGTATTTGGGCAAGGCAGAGCCTATGTAGTGTGGTTATTCCCCATAAATAGGTGATAACGCAGCATAAATGCCAAACATGCGCTGCGCGAAGGGTTCTGCCTAGGGGCAATTAACTCTTTGTTGCTCGGTTTTTACTTAGCCCACTAGGTTACAAACCTCACGCTGCGATTAAATTGCCCCTAAATTGAACAAATTTCAATCCACAAAGGTCAACACGCCCTATGGCTGAATGACTAATTAACCTCTGTTAATTAGTCATCAGTAAAAGTTTAATGTTCAACTTCAATCCAATCTTTTTCATCTACCCAGTTTTGTGCACCGTCTTTTACTGAACGAATAGGCACAATGTAGTCACAACTTATTTGTGGCTTAACTGAGGCAAATATAGGCACAAAACCAAAGCTTAATGCGGTTTCTATAATTGCTTTTTGATTTTGTGGGTCAATGTCGGCCGCTTCATCTATGTAAATAGGTATACGGTATAGGTTTTGTTCTTGATCACTCAATAAGTAGCGAATAAATAACATGCCACACAATAACTTAATCGTAATACGTGTGCCGTTTGAGCCGGCTGAGTCTATTTTTTCAAAGTGCTCTGTTTCACCTGCACGGTTAACCACTTCAAATCGAATATCAAATAAATCGGTAAGTGTTAAGCCCGCTTTATCTGAGGCGAGTTTAATTAAGTGATCTTTCGCTTCGTTTACTGCGCTTTCGCTGTACGGTTCTTGGCTAAGTAAATCAAGCGTGTCACCTTGCTCAAACTGATGCGACGTGCTGATAATGGTATCTATACTATCAACCAGCATTTTGCGCGGTATTACGTTAATTTTAAACGCTTGCAGGTTTGAAATACGGTGCTGGCTTATACCTTTATTAAAGCTGTTCATTTCGCGGCGAAGTCGGTCTAAATCTTCTCGCAAGCCTTTAATAGTGGCGGCCACTTCGGTAAGCGCAACGCGTGCTTGGCGTTCAACAGCATCGCGTTCGTTATCAATATTATGAAATGCGCTAATTAGCTTTTGGTACTTAGTATATTCGTCGTTTTCGTTATCAAATTTAGTAATACCCGCGTTGTACACATGCAAATAGGTATTACGCACGTTTATGTCAAAATTACGCAGCTCTTGGCAGTCTTTATTAAAGTGATGAACAAGGTCGCTTAAGTTATCAAAGTCGACTGTAATATCAATCATGTACGGGGTTACTTTACCGCTGTATAAATCAAGTGTGTGATCAATTCGCTCACTTTTAACTTGGCGCAAGCGCTCTGTTTGGCGATTGATTTGGTCTTGTTTTGATTTAATTAACGAGCGTCTGTCAGCAATTGAGCCACTATTTTTTTGAATATCTTGCAGGTAGTCGTCAACTTGCTCACGCTCAGCTAATAATTGCTCTTTTAGCATGGCTTGCGCTTCAACCGACTGCTGCATTACATCAAACTGCTCTAAGCGTTTTAGCGCGCTCTCTGCGCTCATTAGCTCATCGTATAATTCGTCTTTTTCTTTTTGCTTGTCGGCAACATTTGCTGCAACATCGCGTTGTTGCTTAAACTCTTTGAGTGAATGCTCAAGTGCACTGAGCTGAGCGGTTAATTGCTCTTTGTTTTCGCCGCTTTGCATTTGCACTGGGGATAGCTTTTTAAGCTTAATACTCGCACCTGGTAGCGTTAGTACACCGCCTTTAACATTTTCACTCAATAGCGATAAAAATTCCCCAAATGCGTCTTCGTCATCAATGGTTATATCGCCATTGGTGGTGGTCGCAAACGAGAGAATGTCAGGGTTTAAAATACGCGATATTTCTTCTACTTCTTTTAACGAGAGGTCTTCGCGCATACGGGTAAACAAATTAAACTCAAGGTTTTTAAGTTGCAGCTTTAGGCTCTTAATTTGTTTTTGAGTTTCGCTAATGCGGTAGTCAAGCGTATGCAGGCTTTGCCCTTGTGCGCTGGTTATAGAGTGCGAAAGCGACTCGTAATCTTGCTTTAACTGAGTCAGGCTGGTTTTAAGGGTGGCTTTATTTACCAGCTCAAATTCGCTTTTAAGCGCATCGTAATCTAAAAACCACTGCTCAATTTGCGTTTGTCTGCGCTCTATATCGCGCGATTGCTGTACGTATAGGCTTTGCTTTTGCTCAAACTCGTGTTTTTCGTGCTCTATATCTTCAAGCGCTATACCCAGCTCATTAAGTTGCGACTCTTGATAAGTGTCAAAATCAATCAGTGCTTGGTCAATTTTAGGTGCGTACGCCGCTAATTTACCTTTAAGCACGGTTTGGTTTTCAAGCATTGATTCAAGCGCGGCTATTGGTTCTTGCATAGATTCAAGCGCTTTTAATTCGCGTTTTGAGCGATTTACTTTATCAAACGAGCGGCGCCATACTTCATAAAAGTCGACCTTAGAGTTCGACATATGGCGTTCAAACACGCGTAGCATAAAGCGTTTTACATCGCTTGCGCCTAATTTATGTAAGTTAAGAATGCGGCGGAATATTTCTTTATAAATAGAGGAGTCTTGCACATTATTAAGCGGAATCATTTTTAAGTTAATGTCGCCGTCAAAAGGCGTTGCACCGCCAGTCAATAGCGCGTTTAGCTCTTGTGCTTTGAGCTCAATAGGGTTGTAGTTAAGCGATTTTAAATGGTTGAACAGCTTGGTAAATTTAATAATTGTTTTACCTTGCGTGTACTGCTCTAAATCAAGCTTTCCTTGATAACAAAAGTATTGATGCGCGTAACCGGCAATTTTACCAAGCCCGGCAACGCCAATCACTACCGAGCCATGAGGCAAGTTAGCTTCTAGTAAAATGTACGACTGATCGGATGAAAAATAAAACTTACGGGTTTCATCTAAGTCGTGTCCATCCCATTCGGTTAAGCGTAAATCGTTAATAAGCGGAAACTGCAGGGCGTTAATAACCGAACTTTTACCTGTGTTATTTGGCGCGCAAATAGAGCTGCTTTTATCAAGCGGGATCACACATTTTGCATAGCCTGCGGTGTTAAGTAGGGCGAGTTTACTCAGTCCGTATAGATTTTTCATTCCTCGTCCTCTGTAATGTAGGTTTCTTCGTTTACTTCCATTAATGCATCTATATAGCGGTGAATCGGCGCTTGTAGCATAAAGCCGCCTTCTACTTCGCGGGCTAAACCTAAGCGCACCATGCGCAGGTATACGTCTTTACGCAGGTCCGATCCCGAAAATATCTCAAGCTGATCAAACAAGTGTTTGTTAATTTGCACCAGCGTTTGCATAAGCTCTAAATCGTTTACTTCGTCAAACAATGCGCGCATTGGGTCTTTACCCGTATTGGCGTAGTGTTCAATTAAAATGTAAATAGTGAGCGCGATAGCGCGAGATATCTTGCCCATATTTGGCGTGCTTTCGTCGCTACCAAAATAATAAAAGCCACGGCTGTCGCGTTTTAAATCGTTGCCTAGGGCTGTAAATAAGGCGCTGTAGCTTTCTATGTGTTGGTCAAGCTCTTGCCACATTACGTTGTCTTGCTCGCAAATGTGATAACCCGCTACTAATTTTTTATTAATGGCTTGTAGATGGGTTAGCTCGTCTAAGTTTATGTGTGTCATGGTTTATTTACCTGCCTTTGAATCTGGCTGAGGCTCTGAATTAAATGGATATAAAGAAAAGTGCTGACCGGCAATTTTTACGCGGGCTTTTTCATCGCTTTGAATTATTTTAATATCGCTGTCGCTGACTAATTTTTGATACAAAAATAGCATTTCGTCGGCATCGAGATTTGGGTAGCTTTCGTCTAAAAATTGCAGCAAGGGTTGCGGCTTTTTGCGTTTTTTATTAAAGCGCTTAGCAAAGCTGGTTTTAACATCGTTGTAGTCAGGAATATTAGGCGTAACAAATGCAGGCACGTCTTGTTGGTCAGGCAATTGGTATTCTTCGTGTTCAAATTCAACCAAGCTTGCCATGTAAGCCACAATATGGCGTTGCTGACCAAGCGAATATCGCTGTGCGTCGCTCACAAAGTGTGGCTGTACAGCACTTAGCATGTTGTCTACGCCATTTTTACGCACCAGCCCAAGTACTTTGGCTGCTTGGCGAGTAATTAAGTTATTACGGCGAAGCTCTTCGCGCAGCGGCATAAGCATATCAGCACTTTTACGTAAGCTTTCTCTGCCCACTAAATGCATTTCGAGTATACGGGTACGTAATTGCTCCAACATGCGTTTATCGTTGTAGGCTTTACCCGAGCGTTCAATATGAATAATTTGCTTACTTATTTGCTCTTCAATGAGGGTAAAACACGCATGAAATTCACCGCGAATATCAACCATTTCAAGCATGGGCTCTATGTATTCGTCAAACGCTTCTATTACCGCTTTATAACGCTTTTGCAGCGATTGCACCGCATTATTAGATTTAGCTTGTTCAACAATATTTAAAATGGCGTTTTCGTTATGCGAGTAGAGCTTCATTATTTTACGCACCCGATCATCCATAATGCGGCTAAAGCGGCGTAAGTCGTCAAAGTCTTCTATTTCGCCAGCGTTATCTAGGCGGTTACCTAAACGTGCCAAATCGTCGACTAATACGCTAATTTCTTGCGCTAAACCTAAATGTTCTTCTTGCAGTAAAAAAGTAGCAAAATCGGCAATGGCACGATTTATCTCAAGCTGTGAAGATTTAGCCAGTGGAATTAAAATATCTTGGTTTAACAAGCGATTTGTTTCTTTATAAATACGCTCGTTTGACCACGTAGGCTGTTTTTGTTTAATGGCGTTTTGTACGTCTTTCAGGCTAAAGTCAGCCATTTTAAAACGTTTAAATAATAGCTCTAATACACCCCAATGTTCGGTTATGGTGTTTAGTAGCTTTTTAGCTGGGATCATAAGAGGTTACAACATCCTAGTATTTTATTATTGAGTATTCTGTTCATACTCATTATTACGTATTTTTAATTAACCTTGTCTGTATATAGTATTCGTTTTTAAGACCATTTAATAATAGTTTTTGCATAGAGGCAGTGCTAAAATTCGCGCCGAAAATAGGCACATGAAATGGAATGTTATTTGTGTGTTCTTTAAAACTATATCAAAGGTTGTTTAACTACCATGGTTTCCTCGATTATTCTAACCCTGATAGCGATTGCTTTTTTACTGATCGTTATAGAAGATATAATCCATGTCAATAAAGCTAAAACCACGCTGTTTTTTGGTACGCTTTGCTGGATTCTTCTTTTTATATACCCTCTACACGGGCAAAGCCCCGATACGATTCAACACCTCCTAAACGAAAATATTTTAGAAATTGCCTCTCTATGGTTATTTTTAATGGCTGCAATGACCTTTGTCGCTTATTTAAATTCAAAGGGGTTTATAGAAAATATTGTGCATCGTGTTATGCCAAAAAGTATTAGCGAAAAAAAGCTGATGTTTTTGGTGGGTGGTTTTGCATTTTTGTTTTCGTCGATTTCAGACAACGTAACAGCTACGCTTATATCGCTTGCGGTTGTTATGTCGTTAAAACTTGAACCTAAAAAACTCATTAAATACGCCACGCTTATTGTGTTTGGGGTTAACTCAGGCGGGGTATCGTTAATAACCGGTGACGTAACCACACTGATGATATTTTTAGATGGCAAAGTAACCATAGCTCATTTATTGCTGCTTATAGCGCCAGCACTTGCAAGCGTTATGCTGTTAGCTGCGCTACTGTCTATCGGTATGAAAGGGCGAGTTGAATTTGCCGGTGCGGGTAAAACCCGCATTGAAAAAACCGACATTACCATTGCTGTTATATTTTTATCTACCGTAATTAGCACACTTACGCTTAGCGTAATTTACAGCGTACCGCCTTTACTCACCTTTTTGTTTGGCTTATCAGTTATGTTTTTAGTGGCGCAATTTTTAATGCGCAAAAAAGACATTAATAAAGACATAATCGATTTTGTTCGCGATATAGAATACGACACATTATTGTTTTTTGTAGGTGTACTTTTACTTGTAGGCGCACTTAAAGAAATTGGTATGTTGAGTAAATTTACCGACCTATACACGGTAATGGCGCCAGAGTACGCAAACTACTTAATGGGCATATTATCAGCAGGGGTCGATAACGTACCACTTACTGCTGCATTATTAAAAGCCGATATAGTAATGAGTCAACAACATTGGTTGTCGTTTACTTATGCAACGGGCGTGGGCGGTTCAATGCTTATCATTGGCTCTGCTGCGGGTATTATTGCCATGAGTAAAGTTAAAGCGCTTACCTTTATGAGCTACTTGCGTTTATCGCTGCATTTATTAATTTGTTACACGGTTGGATATGCAGGCTCTTATTACATGGGCAGTTTTATTTAACTCATAAATTATTAAATGCTTGACAGCTAGACGTCTAAACGATAACTTTCAAAGCCCCGCTACTTAGTGGGGTTTTGTTTTATTAGCCACTGGTTAATAAAGCATTCAGAAGAGGTGCGATACTTAGGTACTTAATGTTAGGCGACGAAAGCCGATGATCATTAAGGAGGGAAGTACTCGCCGAGGAAAATAATGGTACGTCGTCATTATTTTTCGGTTTATGGGGCTGAATCCTCAAAACTGTCACCAATATAGGTGGAGAGCTTCTGGCAGTGGACTTATCTTCAAGCATTCCTTTGCCAAGTTCTTCTTGTTTTATTGCGATTTGGATATCGCGAAAGGAGACTAAATGACTACCCAATCAGCGCCACAAACAGTGCCTCAAACAGAGTTAAGCGCAAAGTCAGATTACATCGTTGCCAAATTTGGCGGAACAAGTGTTGCAAATTTTGAAGCGATGAGTCGCTGTAGCGAAATTATTGTTGCAGATAAAAGCGTACGTATTGTTGCCGTGAGCGCTAGCGCCGGCGTAACTAACCACTTAGTTGCACTGTGCAAACCAAGTATTACCTCAAGTGAGCGCCAAGAGCACATAAACGGTGTGCTTGCTATTCAACAAACTATTTTAGATGAGTTATCGCTTGATGCCGATTTAGCAGTTGGCTTTAACGAAACTCTAAAAGCATTTCAAACATTGGCTCAAGAGTCACTAATAACCGATAAACAACACGATGAGCTACTTAGCTTTGGTGAGCGTTTATCGTCGTATTTGTTTGCTCAGGTGCTGCGTTTAAATGGCTTAAACGCCGATCGATTTGATGTACGCAAGGTGCTTAAAACCGACAGCCAATTTGGCAAAGCAACGCCCAATGTTGCAGCCACAGCGCAAGCCGCTAAAGAACATTTAATCCCGTTATTAGACACTCAAGTAATTGTGACTCAGGGCTTTGTTGGCAGCGACGAATATGGCCAAACAACAACGCTTGGACGTGGTGGTTCAGACTACAGCGCGGCATTATTAGCGGAAGCAATTAACGCTAAAAGCGTGCATATTTGGACTGACGTAGTGGGCATTTTTAGCACCGACCCGCGTTTGTGCGCAAAAGCGACGCCTATTGCACGTTTAAGTTTTGACGAAGCCGCCGAAATGGCGACCTTTGGCGCAAAAGTATTACACCCAGCAACTATTTTACCAGCAAGCCGTAGTCACATTAACGTATTTGTGGGTTCTAGTCGCGAGCCTGAGCGTGGCGGTACGTGGATTGAGCGCGAAAAGTCGCAGCAACCAGGTATACGCGCAGTAACGCAACGTAAAAACCAAATATTGCTTACGCTTAAAAGCCCAGAAATGCTACTAGCAAGCGGCTTTTTAGCACGCGTATTTACACTATTAAGTGAATACAATATATCGGTCGATTTGGTAACCACATCAGAAATCAGCGTAGCTATAACCCTTGATAACGCGCAAAACGCCTCGCGCCCAGAGCTCGATCAAGAATGCCTAGATAAGCTTGCAGAATTTTGCCATGTTTCGGTAGAAAACAACCTAACATTGGTGGCACTTATTGGCTCTGAGATTCAATTACGCCAACACGAAATGAACTTAATGAGTGTACTAAAAGACTTTAACATTCGATTAATTTGCCACGGTGCTAGTAAGCACAACCTGTGCTTTTTAGTAGAGCAAACTGAGTCAGATAGCGTAGTACAGTCTATTCATAGCCGTTTATTAGAAAACGATTTTGCTGCTTAAATAATTTTACTATTAAGAAGCGGTTATTCAGGAAAGCGATTTATTAAAGTTACCTAGTAAAATCAGTTAATAAAGTTACTTAACAAAATTACTTAACAAAGTCGGTCAATAAAAAGCATCGCCAGTCGGTGCTTTTTTTATGCACCACACTTACATCAAAACAAACATTGCTGTCACTGCTATCAACTACAGTAACGCGATTACTGCTAGCACTCAGCTTTGCACTATTTAATTCGTCAAACACATTGGGGCTAAGTAGTTTTGCAATAGGGCGGCTGGTGGCTTTAGCAAGTGATTCTTTTAATGTCCAAATTCTAAAAAACGTATCTGCTTGGGCTTGGGTATTAGTGGGCTCGGTAATAAGTGAAATTTCATCTTGATGATAAAAATGCTTAGCGAGCTTTTCAAACGGGCGCTTTAGGCTTATTTTTTCAATATCAAAACCAAACTCGCTTTTATCAAAATTTAGCGCGACCCCAACTAAACCATGCGAATGCGAAATACAGGTATTAATAACATCACTACTCACATGTATTTGCAGCTTTGAGCTTTCCTCGTCAAATTCTGTACTCATTTTATTAAGGGCTATGTGCGCATGTTGCGGCTGCGTTATTTTAATAAGGTGTTTTAACAATAACCGCGTCGCTAAATACTCTTGCTTAGCTTGAGGGCTTTTGCGACGGTTTATAATGGTTAACTCAAATAGGCTTAAGCAATCGGGCAAATTAAAGTCACTAAGCTCAAGTGTTTTAGCATTAAATAATAAAATACTGTTACTCGCTAAAGACAAATTTGCCAATTGAGTTGAAGTAATACTCAAGGTGTTTTTAAAATAGTGTTCAGTCATAAAAGCCCTAAAGCAAAAGAAGTCGCTGATATTGTGAGCGGTTAGTGCCACTAATAAAGGCTGGGTACAATTTTATTACTCAGCTGGCATGAAATATGGTTTAATTCACAACAATCAAAATAATAACAGATTTGTAGATGTATGGCACAAGTGCGTGATGGGTTTCAAAGCCGACTTGGTTTTGTTTTAGCCGCTGCTGGCGCAGCAGTGGGTTTGGGTAATATTTGGGGTTTTCCTACGCAAGCGGCCAACCATGGCGGCGGTGCATTTTTACTGGTTTACTTTATTGTTATATTTTTACTTGCGCTCCCTGCGCTGTATACCGAACTTTATTTAGGTCACAAAGCACAAGCTAATCCTGTAAAAGCATTGGGCGATGCATGGCAAAACACTAACCGTAAAGTTGGTGCTGCGGCAGGTTATATTGGCCTTGCAGGCGCAGTTGTTATGCTAAGTTTTTATTCAATAGTAGCTGGGTGGATGCTCTCGTACGCTATTGAACCCATAACAACCTTTTTTGGTTTTACAGGCGCAAGCGAGTTTTTACATAGTGACTCAGTGCTGCGTAATTTTGTATTTACGCCGCTTATGCTTATTTTAACTGCCAGTATTATTTTAAAAGGGGTTAAATCGGGAATAGAAACCTGGTCGCGCCGTTTAATGCCACTGCTACTCGTATTGCTTGTTGGTTTAATTGCCTACATTGCTACACTTGATGGCGCAAGCGAAGGCTTTGCCGCGTATTTAATTCCTGATTTTAGCCAAATACTCGACCCTAATTTAATTATTGCCGCAATGGGGCAAGCGTTCTTTTCGCTCTCACTAGGTGTGGGTTGTATGATGATTTACGGATCGTATTTACAACCAGATGCTAATTTACCAAAGCTCACCGCAGGTGTTGCTTTACTTGATACCAGTGTCGCTTTTTTAGCAGGATTACTCATTATTCCTGCTATTTATGTAGCGCAGCATAACGGCGTTGAAGTATTTAGTGGCGGAAAGCTTATTGGCGAAGGGCAACTTATTTTTGCTATTTTACCTGCGCTATTTAGCACCATGGGCGAAATTGGCTTATTAGTTGGTTTATTGTTTTTTGTATTAATGTCTATCGCATCGGTTACGTCAACTATATCGACCACCGAAATTCCGGTCGCGTTTTTAGTCGAAAACCATAACGTTAGCCGCACCAAAGCAACATGGGCAGTTAGCGCCGTTGTACTTGTGTGTGCAAGCGCCATTATATTAAATTTTGATTGGTTATTTGGCTTAGTCATTATGCTATTTACCCAATACCAATTACCGCTTATGGGCTTGTTTTACTTTATTACGGTAGGTTGGATGTGGCAGCGTGGTAATAAATTACATCAAGCAACAACAGGCGTACATTACTGGTTTGCTCAGTATATTCGTTTTGTTTGCCCAATATTAATGACCTTGGTATTTGCAAACGTCGCGTTTGGCTAAGCTCTATTTAAAGTGAATTTTTAAACAAAAAAGCGAATAGGGCTCACCTTATTCGCTTTTTTTGTACCTGTTATTTAGGTATAGCCAAGAACTTTATAAAACCTCATTAGTTAGAGGCTTACCTTCATTTACTTCCAGCGCGTTAAGTAGGGTTGTATTTGCTATTTCGGTGAGTGCTTCTTGGGTAAAAAAGCCCTGATGCCCCGTTACTAAAACATTTTTAAAGCTCACTAAACGCGAAAATATATCGTCTTGGTTTATTTCGTCGCTATGATTTTTAAAAAATAGCTCCGACTCTTGCTCGTATACGTCGAGCCCCAAGTAGCCTAGTTTTTTAGTTTTAAGCGCGCTAATACACGCGTTACTATCAAGCAGTGCGCCTCGTGAGGTATTAATAAGCATAACGCCGGTTTTCATTTTGCTAAACGCCTCGTCATTTATTAAATGATGAGTTTGCTCGGTAAGTGGGCAATGCAAAGAAATCACATCGCTTTGGCTAAGCAAGGTGTTTATATCGGTAATAGTATAATTGCCAGGTTGTGCGTAGGGGTCGCACACTAATACTTTAGCGCCAAAGCCATTTAAAATGTTACACAGCGCAAGGCCAATTTTACCGCAGCCCACAATACCCACGGTTTTATTGTGCAAGTTAAAACCGAGTAATCCGTTTAAATCAAAATTATCTTCGCGAACGCGGTTATACGCTTTATGGGTTTTACGGCTAAGCGTTAGCATAAGTGCTATGCAGTGCTCAGCTACTGCTTCTGGGCTGTATGCTGGTACGCGTAATACCTTTAATTTATGTGCTTTTGCTGCAGGTAAATCAACGTTATTAAACCCTGCACAACGCAGCAAAATAGTGTTTATGCCTTGGCTTGCCAGTTGCTCAATAACAGCGGCGTTTACGGTGTCGTTAACAAACACGCATATGGCATCAAACCCGCTTGCTAAAATAGCGGTTTGTTCGCTCAGAGCTTGCTCAAAATACGTTATTTTTATATCGCACTGATCGCGTGTACTTTGTTCAAAAAAAGGCAGTTCGTACTTTTGAGTACTAAAAAAAGCAATGTTCATGGTAATAGCCTCGACGCTTAAGGAGTATTATTTATTACTAATACAATAAACTACTTTATAAACCTGTGCTTTAGTAGTACGCATTTTATTGATTTAAATTAAGCCTTAAGCGGAGCCTTACTTGAGGTAAACAAAGGTATTTTTGAAGATGCCTTTTTACCATCTTTAGCTGCGCTTAACTTTGCGGCTTGCAGTAAGTTGCTTTCTATTACTTGTATAAGTGTTTCGGGCTTAGTGCGCGGAGCATAACGTGCAACAAGTTGCCCTTGTGAGTTAATTAAAAACTTAGTGAAATTCCACTTAATAGCACGGTTTTGCGAAATACCCCGCGTATGCGACTTTAAATAATTAAACAACGGGTGTGTTTCTGGCCCGTTTACCATTACCTTACCAAATACCTCAAACGACACATTAAATTGCTCTTGGTAAAAGTCTTTAATGGCTAAGTTATCAAGCGGCTCATTTTGACCAAACTGGTTACATGGAAACGCAAGCACAGTAAAACCATGGCCTTTGTATTGCTGATAGAGCTTTTCGAGCGCGTTTAATTGCACCGAAAAATTACACTTACACGCTGTATTAACAATAAGTACGGTTTTTCCCTGTAACTGACTAAGAGAAAAATTTTCGCTGTTATAAAGTGGTGCATTAAATTGATAAATACTGTCCATAGGTTACCTACTTACCTTTCCCGCTTAAGGAAATTTTATAAAGATTTTCATTCGCTTTTTTATCGACCGGTTGACATAATCGAGGTCTAGTTTCTAAGTTATCAGTTTAATAGGTCATTTTTATGTCAATGAAAGTCGCATTTATAGGTTTAGGCGTAATGGGTTACCCAATGGCGGGGCATTTAGCAAAAGCAGGGCACAGCGTATGCGTTTATAACCGTACTCAAGCTAAAGCACAGGCGTGGACTGCAGAACATTCAGGAAGCTTTGCACCAACCCCGCGCGAAGCTGCTAGCAATGCCGACATCGTATTTATGTGTGTTGGTAACGATGACGATTTACGCTCAGTGGTCTACGGCGATGACGGCGTATTAGCTGGCATGTTACCGCACACTATTTTGGTTGATCACACCACAACCTCTGCCGAAGTAGCCCGCGAAGTTGCAGCAAAAGCGGCATTACAAAATATCGACTTTATAGATGCTCCCGTATCGGGCGGACAAGCTGGCGCCGAAAATGGCGTATTAACGGTTATGGCGGGTGGCAGTGAAGCTGTATTTGCTAAAGTGCAGCCAGTTATGGCGGCGTTTAGTCGTTTTAGCCAACTGTTAGGCGGCGTTGGCTCGGGACAACTTTGTAAAATGGTTAATCAAATTTGTATTGCTGGTGTAGTGCAAGGTTTAGCCGAAGGCTTACATTTTGCCAAGCAAGCTGGGCTTGATGGTGAAAAAGTTATAGAAACCATTTCTAAAGGTGCAGCCGGTTCGTGGCAAATGGAAAACCGCTACAAAACAATGTGGGCAGGTGAATATGAGTTTGGTTTTGCCGTAGATTGGATGCGTAAAGATTTAGGCATTGCACTCGATGAAGCTAAAAACAACGGCGCAACACTGCCAATGACCGCAACGGTCGATCAATATTACGCCGACGTACAAGCACTCGGCGGCGGCAGATACGACACCTCAAGCTTACTAGCACGTATAGAAGCACTGCATAAAAAGTAACGCTGTAGACGCGAAGCTTGCTTGCGTGACGGGCAAAGCCCGTAAAGTAATTTATTCACAAAGAGGTTTAGAGGCGCTGCGCTTTTAGAGGCAGTAATAAGTCTAAAGCGGTTGTTGTTTTTATGTCTTCTCATTTACTCCTCATTCGCTTCTCTTTGTGAATAGAGTTTTATTTAAGTAATTAAAAGCGGTGCTTTTCACGTGAGCAAGCTCTACGTTTACCCCAAAGTGTAGATTTATGATTGTTTTTGGAGACGCGAAGCTTGCTTGCGTGATGGGCAAAGTCCGTAAAGTGACTTATTCACAAAGAGGTTATGAGGCGCTGCGCTTTTAGAGGAAGTAATAGATCTAAAGCGGTTGTCGTTTTTATGTCTTCTCATTTACTTCTCATTCGTTTCTTTTTGTGAAATAGATTTTGCTTTGTTTGTAGGGGTACAGATATTTATAAACAAAAACGCGACACTTTATTGCTAAAGTGTCGCGTTTTTAATGCGTTATATAAACAAAATTAGAGCAAATTACATGCTTTGTGCGTAGTTATATAGCGCCTTTAAAATTGTAAGATTTTTTTCGCTGTCGTCATGTTCATGCGCTAAATTTTCAAGGGTGATCATAAAATCTTGCGCGTTAATCGACGGTTGATCTTCCCCGTGCATTAGCTTGTTTTGGCAATACTGGCGCCATTGGTCAAGCTCTTGCTGGTTTAGCGTTTCAGGCCAGTTACGGGCGCGGTATCTAAACAACAATGTATTAAACTTTTTATCTTCAAAGTCTAACTTCAACCCAGCCAATTCATCTGGTTTTGCATCACGAATAATCGCAAACTTAGCTTTATCGGCATGGCTTGTAAACCCATCGTAAAGTAAGTAGTCAACGTTAGTGGTTGCGCTGTAATCGCCTTGCTCGTTAAACACTTCCGTTACTTTATCGCGAAGGTCGGTATTGGCTTTTAAAATAGCTAAGTTAGCTAAGCACTGCTCGCGGTCAATTCCCAAACGGGCGGCATTTTCAGGCAATAACGTTTTAGCTGGGGCTAAAATAGGGCACTTGTTTAAATGCACTAGTTTTAAGCCAACAGGTAAATCGCCCTCGGCCAAATCTAAGCGTTTGGTGTATAAACGTTTGCGTAACTCTTCAACATTTAAATCAATAAGTACTTGCGGGCTTTGGGTTAAATCAAAACAAATAACCGCATTTTTATTTACCGGATGAAAGCTCATTGGTGCAACCCAGCTTGTACAGCCTTGTGTTGCAGGTATGCGCGACGTGGTATGCACCAGCGGCGTCATATTAAATACATCAACCAATTCAGCGAGTGCTTTTTTGCCACGGAGTCCAAAAAAGAAGTTATACAGCTTTGGTTGTTTTTCTTTTATTAATTTAGCCAGTGCAATAGTGGCGGTTACATCGCTTAGCGCATCGTGCGCTGCGGCGTGTTCAATACCATTGGCTACCGTTAAATGCTCTAGCTTAAAGCTTGGGCTGCCATCTTCTTTTAACGGCCATTCAATGCCTTCAGGGCGCAGTGCGTAACAAGCACGTACTAAATCAATAATATCCCAGCGGCTATTGTTATTTTTGTATTCACGCTCGTATGGGTCGTAAAAGTTACGGTAAAAGCTATAACGGCTTACTTCGTCATCAAACCGAATACTGTTATAACCGGCAACACAGGTGTTTGGCACACTAAATTCGGCATGAATTTTTGCTATAAACTCAGCCTCAACCAAGCCTTTTTTCATCGCCACTTGTGGCGTAATACCTGTAATTAAACATGCCTCAGGGTGAGGCAAGTAATCCGCTTGCGGCTTACAATATTCAATAAGCGGCTCGCCAATAATATTTAAATCAAGATCGGTACGAATACCCGCAAACTGGCTCGGCTTATCCTTTTGAGGGCTTGCTCCCCAAGTCTCGTAGTCGTGCCAATAGATTGTTGCTTGATTTTGCTCTTGATATGCCATTTGAAAACCCTGAGTAGTTAACTTAAAAACGCCTAAATACGCGCCAAGTTACTAAAATAATGAATTATTTAGATTATGGCATATGGGCGAGGGAGTTTATAGGTTTGGGAGATAAATGATGTTTTAGTTGAGTTTACTGATAATAGTATCGTAGTGCTTTGTACCATCTTTTTTTTCAACACAACACTTACTAAATACAAGAGTTGTATCGAAAACTAAATATTCTAAATAGTGGTCTAGTTATCAGTTAAATAATTCAACTCATCTTTATAAGGCAGTAAAGGTTCATACAACTGATGGTATGCTTTGCCGACAGCCCCTCTGAATTGAATTAGTTTAGGCGAATTTAATCCTATGGATATAATGTGTTGAATAGCCAGACTTGGGTATGGATCAATAAATATAATTTCGAGGGCGTTCAAAATTCACGGTTAGGCCCTTGATCATTAACAAGGTACTATTCAAGCTTAGCCTAAAGCGCTGACTCGGTTAGCTGTTTGATAAGTGATGTTAGTACACCACCTTTAACATTAAGTTTTTACCTGATTGAAGTGCCTTAATAGCATCTTTGAAGTTGAATTGATTTGTCATGTGTCATTCCTTTTTTATCAGTTTGCTGAAATGACACAGATTTTTGAACACTATCCTAGAAAAAATTTAATATGACTTACTAAAACTCTTTGAACTAGGGTAATTAAAAACGCTATTCAATCATTGCATTTAATTCATCTTTATATGCTGCAATTGGTGTATAAAGCTTATGAAAAGCTCTTCCAATGGCACCATTAAATAGAACCATTTGAGGCTGCATTTCTTGTTTACCAGAAGTTAAAATATGACTGAGTGAGATACCTGGATATGGGTCTATATAGTAAATTCTTTTCATTCCAAGCTGATATGCTTTTTTTGCACAGAGTTCACATGGGCTTGCAGTTGTAAATAAAAAGCCACCATTAATTCCACTACCTCCATCTTTAGACATCTGAAGAAATGCATTTTCTTCTGCATGTAATGAGCGTGTGTGTACTTGGTTTTTATCTCCCTTAATTTGGTTGTATTCCGACTTAAAGCAATAAGAAAGGTTATAACCTTTCTTATTTACTTTTATTAATTTTTGATGCTTGCCTTTCATGTGATTTCTAAACTCAGTATCTTGCAATTCGAAGGGGCTGTATGCCTCTAAATCTTCTCTATTTTCAAGGTTATCGACTGATCTTAGATTACAAGGAACTTGGCCGTATGGGGCATCATTCCAACCAACGGCTTTAATTGAGAAGTTATTCATTGTCACAACGGCACCAACTTGGCGAGAAAGACAACCCGAATTTAACTTTGATGCATATGCGATTTGCATGCATCTTTCTTCCGGTGTTGGTGTAATTAAACCTGGTTTCTGTGCAAGTGATACGAGCTTTATCAATTGGTTTGTTAATATCTGAAAAGTATCCGAATCACCATTTTGAGCATTACTGTCAATGTATACATCTGCTTTCTGTAAACAGCCTGGAATATCCTGATCGGTAAAGCTTTTCCTATCTCTTAAGTCGAGGCTTGCATATTCTACTTTATCAATCTCACTGATACTTTCATCAGAAAAGCCTTTCTCTTTTAAGCGTGATTTTCTTACTTCTTCATCACAAGATACTGCTAGTAGATAAAAGGCAGAAAAGCGTTCTTGAAAATAACTAGCTTCGAGAGGGTTCCTAATTGCATCAATTGTAATGTAGGTGCTTTGCTGATTCTCTTTATTTTCTTCATGTAGCTTATTAATAATATACTTTATGTTTTGAGCGATTGTGAAAAATTTACCTTTCACCATGTTACTTTTAGATACACAGCCAGACCTACGAGCGTTGCGCCCTAATGCTTGATAGAGTTTAACAAATGTTTCGTTATCCAATTGCTCCCTAATAGACTTTGTAAGTTCCTCAAGGTGATTTACAAAGAAATCTGATTTAGATAATTTACTTTTATTTTCTTTTAATTTTATTTGAAGAGATAAAAAGAACGTAATATCACTATTTCTTATAGAGTCTTGAGTTGATAGAAAAGTTTTGATTTCTTCTTCAGTTAAATTGTCTAGCAACAAATATGTCAGTATTGAACTAACTCTTAAGTGGATAAAAGGGTGCCAATTTTTTTGATAGAACTTATTAAGTATTTTTTCTTTTCTTTGGAGGTTATTCTCCGCAGTTGGTTCTGAAAATAAGCTATGCTTCAGTTCAGCCTTATCTGTTGATAATATTTTTGCGGTTGATGTACATCCGCTGCCAGTTCTGCCTGTTAAGCCTATTATTATGAAATCTTCATTTTTGCTGTGCAGTTTTTCTAGTGCGGATGTTAGGTATTCATTAGAGTTACTCATGCTTTTTCTCACCATTCTTGTGATTATTAATTGTAATTTTATTTACTTTAATCTAACAGCTTCGTTGCTGGTATTGTATCGCGTAGAGATAGATAATCCCTTAACTATTACATCCGCATTATCTCCTTTTAAAGTGATTTACCAGTAAAAATAACTTTTCCAACCAACGTACAATTACCATTAATTGGTATCAATTGCTCTGGCCAATGGCTTTTAGGAATTTGTGGCCGTTTTCGATAATTAGCTGTTTAAATGTCGCTTGGTTGTCGTCTAGGTGGGCTACTACGTATGAGCTGTAGATGTATTCGGCTTCAGGGTCTACAAAAATCAAATCACCCTCATCAAACTTTGGCCTCAGATTCACACCTTTAGCAAAATGCCACCCGCGAAGCAGCACATGATTAAATTCAATTGTACCTAATATTACTAGAAACCATACATGAAAATGCTTAATATTGTAAAATTATTTCAATAAAACTTCCTATTTATAACAATGAAATCATTAATAAAAGTTATTATTTATTGCTCACTTTTCATCTCACATAGTGCTTTAGCTGGACTGGCTAAAGTTCAAGTAAATGGCTTTGACGTTGAATACGAGCTAGCTGGTAAAGGTAAACATACTATTTTACTTGAAGCGGGCGGCTCTGCTGGTTTAAGTGATTGGGACCCGGTTTTTGAATCACTTACCAAGCACGGTAAAGTTATACGGTATTCTCGTATTGGTAATGGTGGTTCTACGTAAATAAAGAAAAACTATAGCTCAGAAGAATATGCAGCTGAGGCTGTATTATTACTCAAAACACTGAAAATAGAAGAGCCTGTTGTATATGTTGCGCATTCTTATGGTGCTTATATTGCGCGTGTATTTGCTGCGACATACCCTAATCAGATTAAGGCGTTGATGTTAATTGAGCCTGCATCAGAGCACGATGTAGATATTATGCGCGCGATTGATTTGCCACGCGCTGAAAAAGAAATTGCAGCAATAAAGCTCGACGATATGAAAAATGGAATGTCGAATCAGTATTTAGATTTTTGGGCAAAACGCCCGCTACCTAATTATCCACAAATTACTGATATACCCGTGACAGTAATTGCCTCAGTTAAAAAGTATAAAAAGCCATCTGTATTATTTTTTACCGACAAAGCGCGTGAAATGTGGGGCGACTTACATTCAAAGTGGGCTAATGCCTTTCCTCGAGGTGAAATAGTAATAACAAATAAGAGCTATCACTACCCGCAAAAAGATGAGCCAGAAATGGTTGTAGCCCAAGTAGTTAAGTTACTAGAACGCACTCAATAAGTTTAAGTTTCGTTGGTTGTTTTTATAAATACCAATTGCCGTAAATTAGTAATTTGGCATTAGACTAAAGTCTATAGGTTAGATTTATTCACTTATTAGGTTTGTTTTAATCGTTTGTCGGTTTTGTGTTAATTCTCTAAAGTTCAGTTGTCGGCAACAAGTACGACTTAACTAATCAGGAATATAATCATGAAACTTACTCTTATCAAAACTATCGCTCTTAGCTCACTACTTACATGTTCAGCTGCTGCAATGGCTGAGCAAAGTGATTACAAGTTAATGGTTATTGAAGCTGCAACAGCACCACAGCCACTTGAGCAATCATTTAATAGCTGTGCACTGAATGTTAAGTCAAAAAATTATGCTCAAGCCGAAGCAATTTGTACTAAAGCAATCGCGCTTTTAAAAGACGCAGATGGTCCTAAATTTAAAGTACGCCAACTTACATCATTTGCATTAAGCAACCGTGGTGTTGCACGTTTAAAAGCGAACAACGACACTGCTGGCCTTGCTGATTTATACGAAGCAAACCAAATGTCTACAAGTACAATGGTATCGCACAACTTAACTCGCGCTAAAGAAGAGCTTTCTTTATAAGTACTTTATAAAGTGCTTACCAAAAGCATGTTATAAAATAGCGAGAGTAAAAAAGCCCATGTTAGGTTAATTCCTAACATGGGCTTTTTTGTTTTATTTAATGCGTAAGTTAATACCTTAAATACGTTAATAGAGTAGGGTGTATATTTATAATTAATATTTTGGGTATGCTTGTTTAGGCTACGCGAATATAATGCGAGATAACCGTATAAAAAATAATAACCCTTCTGCTTTGCTTATTTTGAGCAAGGTATCATTAAATAAATATTGAGATTTAAACCATGGCACCAGGAACCAGCCTAAGCGTACTTGAAATAAGTGCGATATTTTTATCAATTACCGCCTTACTCACCTATGTAAACCATCGCTTTATTGGCTTGCCAACAACCATTGGCGTTATGGTTATTTCGATGCTTTTATCTATCGGCGCTATATTTTTGGGCTTTTTAGGGTTTGATGATCTTATAGATTACGAAGTGAGCTTACTCGATCAGTTAGATTTTACTGAAGTTTTGCTCGATGGCATGCTCTCTATGCTACTTTTTGCTGGGGCGCTGCATGTAAATGTTAGCGATTTAAGGCGCTATAAATTGCCAATAGGTATTTTGGCCTGTGTGGGTACGTTGCTATCTACGGTTATTATTGCTGGTGCGCTTTATTTAGTACTTCCTTTGCTTGGTTTTGATTTAGCGTTTATTTGGTGTTTACTATTTGGTGCATTAATTTCGCCAACCGATCCGATTGCGGTAATGGGAATTTTACAATCTGCGGGTGCGCCTAAAAGTATTGAAACTGTGATTGCGGGTGAATCGTTGTTTAACGATGGTATTGGCGTGGTTATTTTTGTGCTTTTATTGGGTGTTTTATCAAGTGGTGATATTCCTACAACTTATTATGTAGCGCACACGCTGGCGGTAGAAGCCGGTGGGGGTATTGTTTTTGGTTTGGTATTAGGTGGTATTTTATATTACTTACTTAAAAGTATTGATAGTTACCAAGAAGAAGTACTCCTTACTTTAGCGGGCGTTATTGGTGGTTATGCACTTGCAAGCCATTGGCATTTGTCGGGCCCACTTGCAATGGTAATGATGGGATTAATGGTGGGCAATCATGGTCGTAGTATGGCTATGAGCGATAAAACACGCCACTATGTTGATTTATTTTGGGAACTGATTGACGAAATTTTAAATGCCATTTTATTTGTACTCATAGGGCTTGAAGTCGTCATGATTGCATTTTCGAGTAATTTGTTTATTGCTGGTGGCTTAACTATTTTAATCGCGTTAATGGCACGTTTAATTGTTGTGGGTATAACAACCACTACATTTAATAAGCAATTAGAGTTACCATCTGGCGCGTGGAAAGTTTTAACCTGGGGTGGTTTGCGCGGTGGTATTTCGGTTGCATTGGTATTGCAATTACCTGATGGGAACGAGCGCGATATTTTGTTGGCTCTTACTTATGCGGTTGTGGTGTTTTCTATTTTAATTCAGGGTTTGAGTATTGGTAAAGTAGCCAAAACTATCCGTTAAATATAAATCGGTTAGATCAAACCTGTTAAATATATTTTTTAAAAGGCGTGTGAAATAGCTGTATTTCACACGCTTTTTATTTTTCTTATAAAAAAAAGGGCAATTAAAACGTAAAGCTGAGCTGCACACCGCTGTAAATATGTTCTTGTGCTTCCCAGTAGTCGCCATCTATTTGGCGTGCTCGAGTAAATACTTCTATTTTAAATGGCTTAAAGTGATAACCCGCTCCTATACCTGCGTAACCGTCTATGTCGTTGTTCGATTTTTCTATTTGGTAGGTGTTATCGCCTCTATCGTTTTTAAAGGCGAGTTCGAACAGATCTAAGCCAAGCTCGGCGTATATAAAAAAGTCATTAAAATAACCAAGCTTCATGCCATTGTCCCACGTTATAAATTCTTCTTGCTCGCCTTGTTTATTATTGATTACTGCCGCGCCAATTGCGCTGGTAAAAACAACACCAAAGTTACTGTAATTTTGTTTGACCATCATTTCTACACCCGCAGATGTAATGCTGCTATTACCATTAAATTCTGATTTTATAAACATACCGGTGTTAGGCATGTCATTACCGAGCAAAAGCCTTGCGTTAACATTTTGGCAAAATGATAAAAGCGTGCTTAATAAAACAAAAAGAGAAAGTATGTGTTTCAAAAAAGTTAACCCATTAATGATGAAAAGTTACCAGAGCTGTAATTATAAATACATGACTTAGTATTGCATGTAATTAAATGTATAAATTTGTTTGATAGTTACTCAGCTATGCCAAAGTAAGGTGTTTAAAATAAAACCAACTAAAAAAAAGCATAAATAATTATATACATTTTAAAACGTAAAGTAGCGATTTTAGGCACGATTGTTGGTGCGTAAGTTGTTTAAATATATAGAAAAAGTTTAAACGTATTAGACTAAGGTCTATAGGTTAATTTTCTTCACTTATTAGGTTTGTTTTAATCGTTTGTCGGGGTTGTGGTAATTCTCTAAAGTTCAGTTGTCGGCAACAAGCACGGCTTAACTAATCAGGAATATGACCATGAAACTTACACTTATCAAAACTATCGCTCTTAGCTCACTATTAACATGTTCAGCTGCTGCAATGGCTGATCAAAGTGATTACAAATTAATGGTTATTGAAACTGCAACAGCGCCACAGCCACTTGAGCAATCATTTAATAGCTGCGCACTAAATGTTAAGTCAAAAAATTACGCTGAGGCGGAAGCAATTTGTACTAAAGCAATCGCACTTTTAAAAGACGCAGATGGCCCTAAATTTAAAGTACGCCAACTTACGTCATTCGCATTAAGCAACCGTGGTGTTGCACGTTTAAAAGCGCATAACGACACTGCTGCACTTGCTGATTTATACGAAGCATCAAAATTGTCTAACAGCTCAATGGTATCGCACAACTTAACTCGCGCTAAAGAAGAATTATCGTTATAAAAAACCTTTATAACGCGTTTTATAAAGTGCTTACTAAAGCATGATATAAAATAGCGAGAGTAAAAAAGCCGATGTTGGGTTAAACCCCAACATCGGCTTTTTCGTGTTTATTAACTTTGTATTGTGTTAAACCAATCCGCAATAATACTTAATCATTTTGCGGGGCTAAACGTGTCGCTACCTGCGTTAAAAAATTCTCATTTAGAACAACCAAATAGCGAATTTTTTGCCTAGCTATCAACACGTTTTTCCATCCTCAAAATAGATCACTTAATTAAGCGAATTGGTATTATTAAAAAATAAAAAAAATGTATTCTGCTATTTACTGTTTAGTTGTTTTTATGGATTTTAACCAATTGTAATTACTAAGTATTTTTATGGGTGTTAGACTAAAGTCTATAGGTTAGATTTATTCACGTATTAGGTTTGTTTTTATCGTTTGTGGTAATTGCGCTAACACTCTAAAGTTTACTTGTCGGCAACAAGTACGACTAACAAATACCAATTTTATTAAAACATGATTATTTTAGCGAATTAAATAACTCACTAACGGCGTTAAAAAATTACTTATATAGAACGACTATATTTCATAATTTTTGCCTTGTTATTAAGCTATTTACTTGACGCTAAAAAAGATCACTAGTTTAAACAATTGCCATAACAGGAATATAATCATGAAATTTACACTTTTAAAAACCATCGCTCTTGGCTCATTATTAACTTGCTCAGCTGCTGCAATGGCTAATCAAGGTGATTATAAATTAATGGTTATTGAAGACTCTGTAACTGCAGCACCTGCATTTGAAAAATCGTTTAATAGCTGTGCTTTAACTGTTGAATCAAAAAACTACGAAGAAGCAGAAGCTATTTGTACACAAGCAATTGCATTGCTTAAGCAAAGCCATGGTCCGCGTTTAAAAGTACGCGAACTTACATCGTTTGCATTAAGTAACCGTGGTGTAGCGCGTATTAAGGCTCAAAAAGACACTGCGGGTATTTCTGATTTATATGAAGCGGTTCAAATTTCTAAAAACTCACTTGTAACGCATAACTTAACTCGCGCTAAAAAAGAGTTATCTTTATAAGAATGCTTGCATAAAGCGCTTATAATTTAGCGAGAGTATAAAAGCCCATATTAGGTAGCACCTAATATGGGCTTTTTTGTATGTTTGCATAACAGTAGTTACTTATAAATACACTCATTTTAATAAAACAGCTTTACTGAATAATAGTGCTCTTAAGAGTGATTTTTAGAGCCTTACGCTACTAATTTATATTGGTAAGTACTTGTTACCTAAAACATAGATCTATAAATAGAGAAACATAGGTAAAAATATTATTTTTTGACGTGACTCAACTGTGCAGTAAAACGGGATTATTTTATTTAAGTTGTTGTTTTTAATTAATAATAAAGTCTAATGTCTTTGACTTTAATCTATTTTTATTTAAAATCGAAGTAATATATATTTTATAGCATTGACGACACGTGGATGCTAATTACTGTTTTGTGATAAATAGCTAGATATTATCTTTGTTTTAATTTTTAGTCCCACCTCCATATTACTAAAAATTAAACAGGGAATAGAGTAGTTATTAACTTGCGCAATAAAAATAAAAAGCGCAAATAAAGGGATTTAAAAATGCAATTCAAACTAAAAAAAATAGCTGCCTTGTTATTCGGGGTGGGTATTAGCCTTTCTGTATTTGCCGAAGATATAGAGCTATACGTAAACCATAATGTTGAAACCGATGAAAACCCTCGCGTGCTTATTGTGTTTGATACTTCAGGAAGTATGAAGACTAAGTTGCCTAATGGGGGCCCTAGAAAAATCGATGCTGGTATAAGCGCTATGACCCAATTAGTAAATGATAACAGCTCGATTGATTTTGGTTTGATGCGTTTCAATGGCAATGATGGTGGCTATGTTATGGCTGGCCTAGGCTCCTCACATGATAAAATATTGGGTCAAATAGAAAAGTTGCCTGCTGGCGGGAATACGCCTATCACTGAGACCTTATGGGAAGCTTACCTATATATGACGGGGCAAACAATTTGGTATGGGCGAAATACTAATAAACGAGATTTTACTATTGAGAGAGAGCAAAGTGGTAGTGATATACCTCGATATGTTTCTCCTTTTGAGCAGCCAGCAGGGGCCGATGAGCGTTGTGATAACTCAATTAGCTTAATATTAATGACTGATGGTGATCCTACACAAGATACCACCCGAAATGATGATATTGAAGCATTATACAAATCTACTTTTGGCTCAAACCCCACTAAAACAAGTAATAGTTATTTAGCCGCTTTAGCTCAGATAATACATGGTACAAGAGATGTTGAGGTGGATTTGTACGACACTACGTCAAAGGTTGCTGATACCGGGCGAGTTTTTACTATCGGTTTTGGTAGTGGCATGAGTACAAATGGTAAAAAGTTATTAGAAAAAACCGCTTTATTGGGGGGCGGCGAATACTTACATGCAGATACCTCAACTGAACTCTCTGAAGCGCTTAACAACACAATATCGAAAATACGTGAAGTTAACGATAGTTTTTCATCTCCTACGGTAGCTAGTAATAATGTTGACCAAACACGTAGCCGAGAGTCAATTTACTTTGCAATGTTTTATCCAGAAACAGGTGCACGTTGGAGCGGAAATTTAAAAAAGCTTAAAGTGTCGGGCGCTAATATAGTAGATTCAACGGATAAAATTGCTTTAGATGACAATGGGTTAATAGATGAAAAAGCGCGAACATTTTGGCTACCAACTAATAAGCCTGCAGATGGGAATTTAGTAGCTCAGGGTGGCGTGAATTTACTTTTATCAACTTTAGACCCTGATAACCGTAAAATCTATATAGATAAAACGGGGAGTATTATTGATTTTACTTTTGATAAAGTAAAAGGCATTTTAAATTTAGCGACAAGTACGGTTACCGATTTAGCCCCTGATTTAATCCCTAATATAGGTTTAACTTTAGTGGAAGATGATATTAGCTGGGCACGAGGGGTTGATGTTGATAATGAAGATGGTGATGACTCATCAGTAGATCAACGAAGCAATATTTTTGGCGACCCTTTGCATTCTAAACCGGTATCTATAGATTATGGCGATGGAAGTATTTATATACTTGTTGGCACTAACGCCGGCTTTTTACATATGTTTGAAGACAAAGGCAATACCGTTGAAGAAAAGTGGGCTTTTACACCTGCGGCCTTATTAAAAAACATTCCGGCTTTACGTAGTAATCTTGCAAATACTAAAGTGTATGGCATGGATGGGCCTATAAGTGTGTTCTTTAATAATAAAGGCTCAAACAGCGAAGGTTTAAATGATGGTGTTATTAGAGCAAGTGATAACGATGAAGTGTGGGCATTTGCAGGAATGCGTCGAGGCGGTAAAAATTACTACGCCCTGGATATAAGCGACCCAGATAAACCGAAAAAATTATGGAATAAGCCAATAGTTGGTGGCTCTGAAGAGTTTAAATATTTAGCGCAAACATGGTCTAAACCTCAAATTGCTTATATTAAAGCGTTTGGTGAGGATCCACTGCTGATATTTGGCGCAGGCTACGATACAAACAAAGATAAGGCGATTAGAACGACTGATGAAACTGGGCTAGGTATTTACATTGTTAATGCTAAAACTGGCGAAAAGGTATGGGCACTAACGCCGGAAGAACATGGTTTTACCGGGGAGCACAGTATTGCAGCAGATGTAACTACGCTTGACTCAGATTACGACGGGTATATCGACCGAATTTATGCAACCGATACTGGCGGTAATATTTGGCGTGTAGATATTCCTAGTGACGATGAAAGTGATATTACTCATTTTAAGCTTGCGGAGCTTGGCAGTACATTAGCGTCGCAAGACAGACGTTTCTTTTATAAACCGTTAGTTGCTAGAACGCTGTTTAGTAAAGTTACTAAGACCAATTATGATGGTGAGGTGATTACGACCCGTTTAGATACCCCGTATGACGCAATAGTTATAGGTAGCGGAAATCGTTCAAACCCACTTGCTACTAATGAGCAAGATCAGCTGTATATGATCCGTGATGAAAACACCCTAACAAAAATATTTACTGAATTTCCAGCCCCAATAGTGCCAGATGATTTAATGAAAATGAATGAAGACCCATTTGGTAACGCACTTGATGACGTAGATAAATTTGTTAATCTTGAAGTTAAGTTAGCCGAATTTAAAGGGTGGCGATACGAATTAGGGACGGGCGAAAAGTCCCTTGCTGCAGCAACGGTCGTTGGTGGGGTTGCTTACTTTACTTCCTTTACGCCTGCATCTTCATCATCAACACAAAACCAATGTTCGTTAACGGGTGGCGGTGGTTCGCTTTATGCCTTTCATTTGCATTATGGAACGAAGGTTTATGACGATGTGAAATTTGCAACAAGTAATGATGTACCAGATACACCGAAACTATTTTTTGGGGAAGGCCCGTCGTGTGCAGATAATGATGCGGATGGTAAGTGCGATTGGGATGATGCAACGGATGTAACGCAAGTTAGTCAGTTTTATTTAATAGGCCCTGGGGTTAAAGGTTCTGATAAGCCGATAAAAGCTATTGAAATACTTGGGCCAAATTTAAATGTTGAAGGTGGAAAAGTTAAGCTAGTAAATGGCGCTGAACCAACTGGTTTTGGCTTTAAAACCCAACAAACATATATTTATAAACGCGAAGAAAACGATAGTCAGGCACATTAAAAACACAATGCAATAAACATAAGCCACCTTAATTAGGTGGCTTTTTAATTTTAAGAGCGAATCAAAAATGCTGATGGTTTGCTTATATAATTGTTTTATAGTTATCGAAGCGCTCTAAACCAACCTATGTATAATACACATTCATTTACAAAATACTGCCTATCACTCAAACCCTTTATTTTAGGTACCTGTAGTCCATATTAGTCAACAATAGCTGGTCTTAGTTATATTTAATTAACAAATGTAAGAGCAAAATTTAACATGGCGTGTCACTATATAGGTACAGGGCATGTTAACTTGTTGCCATCCCCCCATAAATATTCAATAAATTTCTGTTGTTTAAATTTACTTGTTATTTATTAAAGTAACCAATTCAATTTATAACAATATGATTTTTAATAATAATTAAAGTGCAAAAAAGGAAGTATTTGTATGTTTTTTAAAAAAAGTCAGTTAGCTATTTCATTAGCGTTTACGCTAGGCCTTGTTGGATGTGGCGGCGGTGGCGATGATAAAGTGGTCGTTGTAGAGCCAGTTGTAGCTAAGCCTGACCCTATAAAAGTAGACCCAGTAGAAGTAACAACTATTTCTCTTACTGGTAAGGTTATTGATGGCTATGTATCTGGTGCAATAGTATGGCTAGATATTGATGGCGATGGTACTTTTGATGAGCAAACAGAACCTTCTGTAGTCTCTGAAGAATCGGGTAATTATAGTTTTAATTTTACAGAAGAGCAGGCGCTGTGTGTGCCGTATTCAACTATGTATGTAGATGTACCCGTTGGCGCAATTGACGAGGATTTAGGAGAGGTAACACAAGCGTATCAAATGTCATTTCCGCCCTCAATTGAAGCGTTGACTGATGAAGACATTCGAAATATATCACCTTTAACAACTGTTATCTGGGAGCAGTTGAGTCTTCAATTACAAAAAACTGGTAGCAATAATTTAAGTTGTGATGCACTTAAAGAAAATACTGAGTTGCTTGCAAATGTTCAAAGCGAAATAACGAATGTTATGCAAAATTTGGTTGCTCATTATAATTTGACGACAGAGCAAATTTACTCAGATTTTATTGCCAATAATGACAGTGATGCGTACGACAGAGCACAGGCGATTGTTAAGGGATTAAAAGCTGCCTATAAATTCAAGCAAGAGCTAGATGCTCAGTTTCCTGACGCAGAAGAAGTAAGGGCAGTGGTTTATCAAGACACAGCGAAAGATGATGAGTATGAGTTTGAAAATGCATGGTACCGCGACAAAGTTATTTTTGCAGGCGCTGAGCTTATTTATGAGCAAGTAAAGCTTCAAAATACAGACGAACTCGACAAAATTGACGTTATTTTGTCTCGATTGGATTCAACAGATACGCCTTGGGGCGAAGAATCGTTAAATGGAAAATTAACAGTTAGAGACGATGTTTACATTAATGCCGATCGTACTTACCGATGCTCTAGCATTGAGAACGTTAGTTTTGAGCAAAGTAATGTGCTTTATGGCGTTGATAATACAAGCCCATCGGTTAACTTCCCAACAGCAGATGAATGCATTAGTGCTAATTTAGATACACCGTTCGAGCGAGGTTTTAGCATTAGCTATACTGAGTCAGGATCGTTTTACCAAACTGACTTTGCCTTTAGAGAGGAAAATGCCGACTTTCAAACATTATCTGATTGGGTAAATGTTAAAGACAAAGCTGCTGATCTAGAAACTCAAGATTTAGTTACTGTACTCGCTGCTATGCCTTATAAGTTTGATGACGAAACATCTATTGATGCTAGCTTTTGGCGTAAATACAAAACCACAGACAACGTACGTATTACAAAGACAATTGAAGGGCAATGGTTTAGAGATACCCGCCGAGAAGATGGAACAATGCTGCATGAGTGCGGTGAAAATGGTGTTGATTGGGCTCCATGCGAATAATGTAAAAAGCACTTTAATAAATATTTAGCTTAGTGCCAGTCAGTTAATAACTGACTGGCATTTTTTTGTTTAAAAAAGCTTACTTTTACGTACGGTTATAACTATATACTTGATGAACTCTATTTTTAATCTGTTTTTTACTCGGGTTTACTGTAAAATTACTGGGTTAACATTTGTTAAGCAATGCTTACAATTGTTATTGCTCATTAAGTATTTAAACTAATTTAAGTAGAGCTTATGATTTTTTATATTAGTGGGTTAAGTTTACTTGTTATTATTTTATGCGTTGCACTTTATGTAATTTACAGCAACGTACATAAAAGTCGGGTAAGAAAATCCAAAGAATACAACGTACTATTTGATAAAGACACAATAGTGGATGATTTAATCACTCAACTAACAGAAAAAAATCAAACACAAGAAAACCAAGATAAAACAGCTAAAGGTAAAGAAGAAATCCTTGCAACATTTGTTGAGTTACATCGCTCTGGTAGCTTTTGTGCACATTTGAGTGAACAGGAAATTATTTACTTTGTTAAAAAGAAATTAAACATGGAGAGTAATAAAAATGGATAGCGAAAAAGCAGTCCCAGCAGTAAAAAGTGACTCATTTATGAGTCGATTTGGTCGTCGTAATGTAATTGTTGTTTCATCAATTGTTGTTGTATTAGCCGTAATTGCAACCCTTACATCGCAAGTTGTTTCGTGGAATGAAGCAGATGAGCGTTTAGTACATCAATCGGCTTTTACAGGTAACTTGACAGTAATAAATCAAGCCGGCCCTTATTTAAAAGCGTTTGGTACTACATCGGCTTATAAAAAAGTAATTTCGATTAACTTTACGGGCGATGCCGGTGCAACAGCAAGCGCAATTGTACCGCTAATACCAATTCGATTTTTAGATACGACAACAGGTGGCGCACGAGGTGTTTCTCGTTTTAGATTGCCAGGCAATGTACCAGCAGCTGAATCGGGTGCTTTACGTGGTTTACTTAAAATACACGAAGAGTTTGGTTCACAAGAAACATTAATATCTAATTTATTAATGCGTGCAACCACTGAAAATGTAAAAGCGTCGGCGCGTATGATGTCGGTAGAGCAACATTACTCTGGTGGTAATGGTCAATTAAGCCAAGATTTTGCTGATCAATTAACAAACGGTATTTTTGTTACTGAACAAATTATTAGTACGGGTGAGCGCGATAAATCTGACGATTTAGGTAATTTAAGTAAACAGCAGCGTGTCACTATTAATATTAAAATGGACGATGAAGGTAATACACTGCGTAATGCACCTATTTTAGGCGCTTACGGTATTACAGTAGTTGATGCCAGCATTATTGATATTGACTATGAAAGCAAAGTAAATGCTCGCCTTGAAGCGCAAAAGCAAGCTGCTGCTGATGAAGCACTAGCGCGTCAAAACCTTAAAAAAGCTGAGCAACAAGCACGTACTGAAGTGGCTTTAGGTGAACAAGCAATTGCTAAGCAACGTGCTGAATCTGAAAAGCTAAAAATAAAAGAGCAAATTGATGCTGAGCGAATTAAGGCAAATGCTATTATTTCTGCGCAGCAACGAGTGGCTGTAAAAGCGGAGCTTGCAAAAGAACAAGAAGAGATTTTAAAGCAACAACGCTTAGAAGCATTAGGTATGGACGTTTTAGCTGAGGCTCGTTTAAGAGCTAAGTCTGCTGCACTTGATCCTAAGTATGTATTTGATGAAACGCTAAAAGCAGAAGTTAAAATTCAAACTGCTTTATTTACAAGCTTAGGTAATAGCCGTTTAGTGCCTGAAATTGTAATAGGCGCAGGCCAAGGCGAGCAAAGTAATGGCTCTGAATTTATGCGTTTATTAGCCGCTGACGCTGCATTGAGTCTTAAAAAGCGTTTAGAAAAAGATAAAAAATAAACGTTAGTTAAGTATTGTACAAATAATAAAAACGTTGGCTGACTTACATCGGCCAGCGTTTTTTATTGCGTAAATTTTGTTATTGTACTGTTTAGGTAAGCCTTGAGGCTTATTAAACATGTATTTAGGTAATAAAAGGTAAATAGTGAGCAGTTATGGATTCGAACAGTAATCAGTTTATTTTAGATTTAGGACAAGAGCATATTACCATTCAGCGACGATATGAAGCACTGGGAGCGTTTAACGATTTTTTGATTGCAGTGTGGTTTTTAATTGGCAGTTTTTTCTTTTTAAATGATGCATTAGTGCAAAGTGGCACATGGTTGTTTATAGCGGGCAGTGCTCAATTGCTTATAAAACCTGTTTTGAAGTTGATCAGCTTAGTACATGTTAGTCGGGTATTTCATTCAAATAAAACACCATAAATAAAACCATAAATAAAACCATAAATACGACTCATGATGAGTTCAGTTATTATGGCTAATAATTTACCAGTATAAGTTATTTAAATATCAAGGATAGAAAAGTGAAAGTACTAAAGTGGATTGCAATTGGAGTAGCCGTTTTATTAGTTATAGGCTTACTAATTCCCGAAAAATAAGGATCCCGGTACAAGGTGCCACAAATAAAGATTGGAACCATAATACGTTTTGGTACGAGCCTTGGGGTAGGTCGGGTGTGCACAAAGGAATTGATATTTTTGGCATAAAGAACACTCCTGTAGTTGCCTCAACAAACGGTGTGGTTATATTTGCAGGTGAGCTAACTCGAGGCGGTAAGGTGGTTGCAGTACTTGGACCTAAATGGCGCGTGCATTATTTTGCACATTTAAATGACTACTCAGTAAGCACAGGTGATGTAGTAAGCATAAACAGTCAAATTGGCTTGCTGGGCGATACCGGAAACGCCGCAGGGAAGCAGCCTCATGTGCATTATTCTATTTTATCGTTAGTGCCCATGCCATGGCTTTATACAACGCAAAGCCAAGGCTGGAAAAAGATGTTTTTTTTAAGTCCACACGATAAATTAAAAACTAATTAGCCTGCAACAGGCGTTTTACCTGCGCGAATATTTTTAATGCTTTTAATAAACATATAAATACAGGTAGTGATCAAACAGCCTGCTAAATAAAACACAATACCGTTGGGTGCATCAGATAAATTTGCAGCAAGCATAGGGCCAAATACCGAACCAATACTGTAACTTAAAAGCATAACCTCAGTTGCCGAGACTATTTTTGCCATTGGCAATGAGTCGCACGCAAGTGTTATGGCAATTGGGTAAAGTGCAAAGCTGCACGCGCCTAGTATTAAGTAGCTCACTATTAATCCTGCTAAAGTGTTTGCTTGTAATATACCCACAGCACCGGCTGCGCCTACTAAACAAAACATACCCATCAATAAGCTTTTTTCAAGCCGAGTAGATAAGTAACTCACAAGCGGCTGCACGACCATGCCGCCTAAAATAATAACCGCCATAAGTGTGCCTGTGTACTGAGCTTGATCAGCTTTTGCTGAAATATAAACCGGCATTAAGCCGTAAATAGGGCCCAGTAATAAGCCTGAAGCTAAGCATCCGAGCATTGCAGGGTGGCTTAGTGTTTTTATTTCTTTTAGTGGTAGTTTTTCAAGGTGCTGTTTTTCGGGCTGACCTTTGGTTATTAATAAAGGGGCTAAAATAGCTAAAAATAATAGCGAGGCTACAAATAAATAAGGCGTTGAACCTTCGGTGCCAAGCGGCCCTATAGCAAGCTGACCAACGGCGCTGCCCCCATAAAGTGAGGTCATGTATAAGCCCAAACGTTTAGCACGCGACTTTGCTGTATTGGTCATTAATAACCAAGACTCAACAATTACAAACACACCGGCAACAGCAACACCTGCTACAAATCGTGCAATTAACCAGTTAACGGTATTTGGCAGTGCAAGTTGTGCAAGCACACTTACTATTAATAAACTTAAAAATAATATAAAAGCGAATCGATGACCTATTTTTACCACCACGCGTTCAATGGTTGTAGCGCCAACAAGTAAGCCAAAGTAAAAAATGCTCGCAAGCCAAGGCGCTAGGTTTTCATCAAGTTTAAATGCGGGTAACGACAGCGGAATAATGCTCATTAAAAAGCCGGATGCGATAGCAAAAAATGACAGCCCGATAACGGGTGCTAAAGGGTTATTAGAGGTGCTTGTGGCGGCTGATTCGGCCATTTGTGTTTATCGACTCATCAAGGTAAATAACCACTGTTTTAAAGTTTGAGAGGTTACTTTAATAATAAAATTTGCGCGAATTTAGAGCCAAATTAAAAATAAGTAAAGTGATATTTTATTAAACAGTATAAATAAATTTTAAAACGATCTTTTTGGTAAATTATCGGATCTATTATGCTTTTTATTGTAGTGTTTTTATGTAGATATTGTTTTATATTTGTGAGCATTTATGTCTGAATAGAGTTTTTTGTAATGCGAACAGACAGGCACATATCGCATGCTGCACGTAACTTTTTAAAGTTTGCGCAGCAACACGTAGGGCAATATTTAGATACGCAGTGGGTGCGTAATGAATTACATAATTTAGACTTAAACTAGATTTAAATTAGGTTTAAAGTTAATTAATGTCGGGTGTTGAGTCTCTTAAAATAAGCTTTGGCTGAAACACGTGCTTTACTGTTATGCCGCTTTTTTTGTAAATGTCTTTAAGCACTAAGTTAGCCGCAGCTCTGCCCATTTCGGGAACTGGGTTATCTATTGTAGTAAGCGTTGGGTAGAGGTAATTGGTAAAAATTACGTTATCGAACCCAATAATAGCTAAATCTTTTGGTAGGTTAAAACCGTGTTCTCGGGCGTATTTCATGGCACCCGATGCCATTTCGTCATTGGCGCATACAAGCGCGGTTATTTGCGCTTTATTTTGAATAAAATGCCTTAAGCCATCGCTGCCACCGGTTTCTTTAAAGTCGCCTATGTAAAATAGCTTTTCGTCAAAGGTTAGGTTGTATTCTGCTAATGCCTGTTTGTGACCTTTTAAACGATTTGACGCATCTTCTTTAAACTGCGGGCCTGCTATGTACGCAATGTTTTTATGACCTTTGTTGATCATGGCTTTAGTGGCTAAGTAGCCGCCCATTACGTTGTCGAGGCTAATGCAGTTTTCTTCAATTTCTTTAACGTAGCGGCTCATTAAGTAAATAGGGGTTTTGCCTTTACTTAGCTCAATTAAGTACTCGTTTGATACCGCTTCTACGTGGGCAATAATAGCGTCGCAATTACGGCTTATTAAAAACTCAAAACCGTTTTTTTCTTTTTTCTCGTCACTGTGCCCAGGGGTAATAATAACGTGTTTACCCGCAATACGAAGATGCTCTTCAATGGCTGACATCATCTGACCAAAAAACGGACCATCCAACTCAGAAACTAAAATACCGACGCTGTTTGTAGTGCTAGACGCCAAAGAGCGTGCAATAGAACTTGGCTGATAGCCTAGCTCTTTCATTGCTTCTAATACCTTTTTTTTAGTTTTTTTGCTTACGTAGTCGTTGTCGTTAAGTACCCTTGAAACAGTTGATAAAGACACACCTGCCATTTCTGATACTTGATAAATTGTCGCCATTGATGTCCTAGCTTATATGTGTTTTTACTCGCGCTTTATAAAAATATAAAGCGCGAAGAATCATTAAAAGTTAATTTACACATTACTGCGTCTAATTGCTAAGTCTTCTGTTATTTTTTGCGTCATCGCTGAGGTTAGCGGATAAATAAGCATCAATGCGGCACCTAAAAAAGCAAATGCGGCAGGTATCCAGCTCATAAGTAACTGCATACCAGGTAGGGCTTGTGTAATTGTTAGCTCATCCATGCCGTTATAGCCGTAGCCTGCAAGTACCACTAATACTAATGCACCTGCAAAACCACCACCGGTTTTTTGCACAAATGTACCCGCAGAATAAATAAGGCCTGTAGCGCGGCGTTTGTTTTTCCACTCTGAATAATCGGCTGAATCACCAAGCATACTAAAAAATAATGTTGGCATCATCGCGGCAAAAAATTCAGCAGCGCAACCAAAGGTAAATACAGCAACCAGATTATCGCTAGGCACCCAGTAAAATGCAGTAGTGAGTATGCCGCTTAGCATTAATGATGCAATAAATAGGTTTCGTTTACCCATAATTTCGGCCAGTTTACCTGTGGCAAGTGCGCCTAATATAGATACAACCAACAAGGCGATAAAATATTGCCCAGCCATGAGTTCATTGGCTACGTGGTACTTAAAGTAGTACGCAATTACACCGTATTTTATGCCATTAAACATCATGGTTAAAAAACCAATGCCAAGTAACACCAACCAAGGTTTGTTGGTCAGAAGGTCAACCATGTCACGCTGTGATCCCGTTAAGCTTTGCTTATCTTTATTGAGTAATTTTTTAATAACGAATGTCATTGCAGCCATAACAAGGGCAAAAAATACGCCGCTGTATAAATCGCGGTAATAAAAAAACAGGGTGGTAGCAAGCAAAGGTAGGATTATAAATGGCAGGCTTTTGGTTAAATCAAACAACTCTGATTTTAAATTGCCTTCATTTGAGGCGTGCGGTGTTACACGCTCTTTGGTAGTCGCAAACGTTATAATCATTAAAATAATAAGTAAGCTGGCAAATAAGTACATAGTAAGCTGATAGCCTTTGGCATCGTCGCCGCCACCAAAAAAAGCTACTAGCTCAGGTAAAAAACCCATAACCAATAAGCCACCAGTAAATGCACCTGCAAACCTAAAACCAGAGAGCTTTGTGCGCTCTGTATCGTCTGGTGTCATTACGCCCATAAGTGCCGAGTAGGGCACGTTACTTACGGTGTAGGCAAGCGTTAAACCTATGTAGGTTACGTAGGCATAAATAAGTTTATTGGTGGTGCTAAAGTCGGGTGTAGTAAAACACAACACCATAAACAAGCCCAAAAATGGTGCCGAGTAGAGTATCCACGGGCGAAATTTACCAAAGCGCGACTGCGTTCTGTCGGCAATCATACCCATAATAATGTCGGTTACGCCATCAGATAGCCTTACCACCAAAAACAACATGGCAGCGGCGGCTGCCGATATGCCAAATGTATCGGTGTAAAACACCGCTAAATAAGCAAGCGCACCGCGCCATACTAAATTAGCGCCGGCATCGCCCATGGCGTAACCGACTTTTTCGTATAAAGGGAGTTTGTTCACAGTGTGTGTTCTTATTGTTATAAGCTGATAATTTATCGGCTAGTTATTAGGTTACTGTACGCTTTACCGCTGGCTTTAACAGTTCGTTTTTGTGTGTTGTAGTCTACGTGTACTATTCCAAAACGTTTTAAATATCCTTCTGCCCATTCAAAGTTATCCATTAGGCTCCACGCAAAGTAACCATCTACTTTTACGCCTTGCTCAGCTGCGTTATGTAGGGCATTTAAATGCTCGTGGTAATATTCAATACGGTCGTTATCTCTCACTTCGCCGTCTTTAAATTCGTCAGCCATGGCTGCACCGTTTTCGGTAATATAAATAGGCGGTAGGGTGTATTTTTCGTTTAACGATACAAGTAATTCTGTAAGCGCTTTAGGGTAAATTTCCCAGCCTATATCGGTCATTGGCGCTTTATGTGGCAGCTCATGGTAAAAGTCGGTTTCGCTTGCTTGATAATGCATGCGGGTATAAAAGTTAACCCCTAAATAATCCAGCGGTTGAGCAATTATTTCCATGTCGCCATCTAAAATATCTGGGCGGTGAGCTTTTGGTAATTGCTTAATAATATCAGGGTATTTACCTTGCATTACAGGCTGCATGTACCATTGGTTAATATAGTCATCAGCAAATGCAGTGGCTTTTAAATCATCTTCACTTTGGGTAACGGAGTAACAAGGCGTAAAGTTAAGTACAATACCGTTTAGCGTATTTGGGCTATTTTTAGCAAGTACTTGCATAGCTAAACCGTGACCTAGTAATAAGTGGTGCGCGGCTTTACGACCAAATTCGCGGCCTACTATGCCAGGCGCATGTACGCCAATTTCGTAACCTAAGTAAGAGCTACAAAACGGTTCGTTTAAGGTGGCGTAAGAGTGCACACGTTCCCCAAATGCTTTGGTAATTAAATCTGCGTAATGGGCAAATTCGTAAGCGGTGTTACGGTTTAGCCAGCCACCTTCGTCTTCAATGTGTTGTGGTAAATCCCAGTGGTACAGCGTTACAAAAGCTTTAATGTTACGGCGTTTTAATTCATCTAAAATGTCGGTATAAAACTTAACGCCTGTCGGATTTAAGTGACCGCTTTTAGTCATTACGCGCGGCCACGAAATTGAGAGTCTGTAAGCGTCTACACCTAATGACTCAATTAAGTTTATATCGTCTTTCCAGCGAGTGTAGTGCTCGCAGGCTACATTGCCATTTGAATTATCGACTATTTTGCCTTCTTTACTGCAAAAGGTATCCCAAATACATGGCAAGCGATCAGCTGCGCCGCCTTCAATTTGAAATGAGGCCGTAGCTACACCATAAGTAAAATTTTTGGCTAAAAGTGGTGAGCCACTAGGTAAAGATAATTGTTTCATTAAGAGAAAACCTCTGCTTCTTTGTAGTAAATTTTGCTTTTATTTATAGTTTATAAATTGCATTGATGGAAGCGCTTCCATATTTAATTTGATTAATCACTAAGGATGGTATTTAATAACTTTAAGGAAGCGCTTCCATATTTAGATTAGTGGCTATTGTTAAGCAGGTCAATAGTTAAATTTAAATAACAAATAGGCGTTTCACAAAAACACACTGACACAACACAGGGCTATAAAAATGAAAAAAAGCTTAAACACTAACAGGTTACGTATGCTCCCCATTTTAATAGGGGGGTTATGCGTTTTAAGTGCGTGTAATAAACAAGAGGTTAACGCTAATAATAGCCAAGGCGCCGTAGCCAAAAAGGCTGAGCATGAGCAAGGTGATTTATCACTTTGGCCAACGCTTAAAAGTAAGGTAGTGAAAACGCCTGAAATTGAAAATACAATTGCACAGTATTTAAAAACAATGACGCTTGAGCAAAAAGTAGCGCAGATGATCCAACCTGAAATTCGCGATATAACCGCTGCAGACATGCGCAAATATGGTTTTGGTTCGTATTTAAATGGCGGTGGCTCGTTCCCGAATGCTAATAAGCATGCAACGCCTGCAGATTGGATAACGCTTGCTGAAAGCATGTATCAGGCATCAGTTGATGACTCAATTGATGGCAGTAAAATTCCGACCATGTGGGGCACCGATGCAGTACATGGCCATAATAATGTGATTGGGGCGACGTTATTCCCTCACAATATTGGTTTAGGTGCTGCTAATAACCCCGCATTAATTGAGCGAATTGCAGCAGCTACTGCAATAGAAGTAATGGCAACAGGGATCGATTGGGTATTTGCACCGACTGTTGCGGTTGTGCGCGATGACCGATGGGGCCGAACGTACGAAGGCTACTCAGAAGACCCTGCAATTGTACGTGAATATTCAGCCGCAATTGTAAACGGACTACAAGGCAGAGCCGATGAAGACTTTTTAAGTGACAAACGCGTAATTAGTACTGTTAAGCACTTTTTAGGCGATGGCGGCACGGTAGATGGTGACGATCAGGGTGACAACATTGATAGCGAAGAGACGTTATATAACATTCATGCGCAAGGTTATATTGGCGGCCTAACAGCGGGTAGCCAGTCGGTTATGGCATCGTTTAATAGCTGGAATGGTAAAAAAAATCACGGCAATAAATACCTACTTACTGATGTGTTAAAAACAAAAATGGGTTTTGATGGCTTTGTTGTAGGAGATTGGAACGGACACGGACAAGTTGCAGGCTGTACAAATGAAAGTTGCCCGCAGGCTGTTAATGCGGGGCTTGATATTTTTATGGTACCAACGGATGCTTGGAAGCCACTTTATGAAAATACAATTAAACAAGTAAAAGCGGGCACAATAACAATGGCGCGAATAGATGACGCCGTGGCACGTATTTTACGCGTTAAATTACGTGCGGGTTTATTTGATAAACCAAGCCCCGCAAATCGAAAATATTCAGGTAAATTAGAACTAATAGGTGCGCCAGCACATCGCGATATTGCCCGCCAAGCGGTACAAGAGTCGCTAGTACTGCTTAAAAACAACAACCATTTATTACCGCTTAACCCATCAAGCAACATCCTGATTGCAGGCGATGCGGCTGATAACATTGGCAAGCAATCGGGTGGTTGGAGTATTACGTGGCAGGGAACTAATAATCAAAATGCAGATTTTCCTGGAGCAACGTCTATTTATGCGGGGTTAAAAACGCAAATAGAGGCTGCTGGCGGTAACGCTATTTTAAGCCCAAGTGGCACGTTTGATACCAAACCCGATGTAGCCATTGTTGTATTTGGCGAAGAACCATACGCAGAGGGGCATGGCGATAAAGACAACCTTGAGTTTGAACGTAACAATAAACGCTCTCTTAAAATATTAAAAACATTAAAGCAGCAAAATATACCGGTGGTATCAGTGTTTATATCGGGCAGACCAATGTGGGTTAACAGCGAGCTAAACGCGTCAGATGCATTTGTAGCAGCATGGCTTCCTGGCACTGAAGGACAAGGCATTGCAGATGTTTTATTAGAGGATGTAAGTGGACAAGTACAGCACGACTTTAAAGGTAAATTGTCGTTCTCGTGGCCTAAATCGCCTTTGCAAACCGCTGTAAATAAGGGCGATGCTGATTACTCTCCATTATTACCCTATGGCTTTGGCTTAACGTATAAAGATGAAAGTACGCTTGCCAATAATCTAAATGAAGACTCAGGTGTTGATATTAGTAACCTTGCGCCGCTATCTATATTTAATGGCAGCTTTAAAACACCGTGGCGTTTGTTTTTAAATTCAACCAGCGAGCAGCACCAAGTAGCAAGTAACAGTGTAAAACTTGGCGGCATTACTTATCGCACTGAAGACAAAGCGATTCAAGAAGATTCGATGCAATTTAATTTTGATGGCACTGCAGCCAGCTACATCGAAATTAATAGTAATTTTACCGAAGACAAAGTGGCCTACATTGAAGCAAATTCGGCCCTTAGCTTTAGCTATAAAGTAAACCAAATACCTAGCTCACAGACATACCTTGCAATGAAATGCGAACAAGGTTGTGGTGGCGAGCTTGATATTACCAATGAGCTTAAAAATGCTGATTTAAATACATGGCAAACCATGAGTATAGATTTAACGTGTTTTGCTAAAAAGGGCGTTGATTTTGCCAGAGTAACTAGCCCTTTTATTATTAAAACGGCAGGAGAGCTTAACGTTTCAGTTGCAGATATTAGCTTTGAACCACAAAGCGCTGAAACAGCAAAAATAAAGTGTGAGTAGTAGAGTGCTTATAAGTTGAGTTTATTGTGTGTTGTCTCAAAGCCCTAAGGGCGTGTTGATCTTTGTGGATTGAAATTTGTTCAATCTAGGGGCCATTTAATCGCGGCGCGAGGTTTGTAACCTAGTGGGCTAAGTAAAAACCGAGCAACAAAGAGTAAATTGCCCCTAGGCAGAACCCTACGGGCAGCGCATGTTTGGCATTTATGCTACGTTATCGCCTATTTATGGGGAATAACCACACTACATAGGCTCTGCCTTGCCTAAAAACCAAATATGCTGCTGCAAATTTAACCACCAAAGAACAATACGCCCTAGTAAGGGCTTTTTTTATGCTGGGCAATACTGCTTTAAAAACTCATGATGAGATGGTAATTGGCTTACGCGTTGCTCTATTTGTTGCTTAATACCGTGTAAAAAACGGGTGAGTTCTTCATCGCTCATCATGCTGGCTATTAAGTGATGTTGATTAGGCTCAATACCTTGACCAAGCATAACTTGCACCCACGAATCGACTCTAAAAATGTCGCCATCGTCTAAAAATACACGGCCAGTTTGCTTAAACAAATCAATTTTATGCTGAAGTGTTTTTGGCACTTCCATGGCACTACAATGCTGCCAAAACTCACTGTCATTGCGATTAGTTACTTTGTAGTGCAGCACAATAAAGTCGCGAATATTTTCAATTTCGCTTTTAAGTTGTTTGTTGTATTCGTCAATGGCGTGATTGGTAATGCCATTAAACGGAAATAAACGCATAAAGCGGATAATACCCGACATAATTAAGTGAATGCTGGTGGACTCAAGTGGCTCTACAAAACCGCTAGCAAGGCCAAGCGCTAGGCAGTTTTTGTTCCAGCCTTTTAAGCGCCGCCCTATTTTAAATTTAATAATACGGGGCTCTGTAAGCGCCTCGCCCTCAATGTTATTTAATAGTAGCGCTTTGGCTTGTTCGTCATCCATATATTGGCTGCAATAAACTAATCCGTTGCCTACACGGTTTTGCAGCGGTATACGCCATTGCCAGCCGCTTTTGTGGGCAATAGAGCGGGTAAGTGGCAATACGGTCTCGCTGGTTGATTTTGTTTGCACGGCAATGGCGCTGTTACACGGTAGTAAATGCGACCAGTCTTCGTAGCCAGTATGCAATGCTTGCTCTATTAATAAGCCTCTAAAGCCGGTGCAATCAATAAAAAAGTCGCCGTTAATGTGCTCGCCATTATTTAAAGTAAGCGATTCTATATGGCCCGTTTTAGTGTTTTTTACTACTTTTTGTATTTTACCTTCAATGCGTTTTACACCTAATGGCTCTGAAAATTCACGTAAAAACTGCGCGTAACGTGTGGCATCCATATGGTAGGCATAGTTAATGGGATTTTGCTGATTAAACGCAAATTTACCGCCTTTAGCTGCTTGCAGCTCGTAGCAGTAATCGCCAAATGGGTTGTTTATTCCTAAAGTTTTACCTTGCAACCAAAAGTGATGAAATTCACCCGCCCAACATTCTTTGCCCGTTGCGCCAAATGAGTGAATATAATGCGTGTTTTCATCGCCCCAGTTTTCAAAGCTAATACCTAATTTAAAGCTTGCTTGAGTGGCTTTCATAAATGCTTGCTCGTTTATACCCAGCAATTTATGAAATGTACGAATAGGCGGAATTGTTGCTTCGCCAACACCTACAGTGCCAATATCGTCAGATTCAACAAGGGTTATGTTTATATTGTTACCAACTAGTTTAGCAAGTGCCGCTGCGGCCATCCAACCTGCAGTGCCGCCTCCAGCAATTACTACGTTTTTAACAGCGTTTGTTTTAGTCATTATGTGGCTGCCCATTATTTGATAAAAGGTGATTTAAAAGCGCGCGATTACTTGGTATTCCATTTAAACACTGCGCTATTTTTTCGCGATTTTGCTGATAATAGTAATCCCCAGCACGTGGGTCGTTAAATGTATTTTGTGCAGATACTGTTTGTGTATTAAAGCCCATGCCATATAAAACGTATTGGTAACTGCTTGATGAAAACACTTCTTCGTTTTCAATAAAATCAAAGCGGCTAGGGGGTTGAAATTGCCAAAGTTTAAGTAAGTTTTGCAGGCGCTCGGGCGCGGTATTTAAATTACTAATATCTTGCCAATAAGGAGTGTCGTCGCGCTCGCTTAGCACATAATGAAGTTTTAAAAACTCAATAACGCGCTGCCAACGAGTGCTAAAACGCTCATTAAAACGCGTTTCAAGCTGGCTCATGTGGGTGCGGTTTTGCGGGAGTTGCTCGCTTATCATGCTAATTGAAAGCTCAACCATGGCAAGTGCTGACGCTTCAAGAGGCTCTAAAAAGCCAGCTGACATACCTACGGCAACACAGTTTTTAATCCAAAATTTTTGCCTGTAACCAGGGCTGAATTTTAATACGCGGTAGTTAAGTTGCTCAGCTTGTTGCTCACTGGTACTTTTAGCTATGTAGCTTTTTAGAGTATTTGTTGCGCTTTCATCGCTTTGATATTTACTACTAAATACATAACCTGTACCACGGCGCGTTGGCAGGGCTATATCCCAAATCCAACCGTTACTTTGCGCTGTAGATAACGTAGCAGAGGCAACTGGCTGATCGGCGTGTGCATTAGGTATTTGCGCCGCAACAGCGCTGTTATTAAATAAAATATGATCTTGCGCTATAAACTCACTATTAAAATGCTCACCAATTAAACGAGCGCGAGAGCCTGAGCAATCTATAAATAAATCACCCGTTATATCGCCATTATTATTTGTTTTTAATGAGGCAATATAGCCATGCTCGTCGTTAATAACCTCGGTTACATCGTCGATAATATGCGAAACATTTAGGTTTTTAACGCAGTGATTTTTTAAAAACTCAGCAAATTTACCCGCATCTAAATGATAGCCATAGTTGGTAACTGCTGCATATTCAGGTGTTTGTAATTGCTTTGGTGCTAGTGCTGCTTGGCATACAAAGCTTTGCATATTAACAACGTCGGCAAATTTTTGGTTAGGTGCAATACGTTGCCAACTGGCGTGTAAATTAGTGTGCTCGTAGCCTTGTGGATTCATAAAAGGGTGGTAGTAGTTTTCTCCCTCGCTGAGGTTTCGCCAATTTATAAATTTAGAACCTTGCTTAAATGACGCGTCGCACTGGGTTATAAAATCACTTTCTTTAATGCCAATGCGCTGTAGGGTGTTGCGCATTGACGGCCACGTGCCTTCGCCCACACCCAATATAGGCACGTTTGCCGACTCAACTAACGTTACATTCAGGTGCGGGTGTTCGGCGGCTAATAAGCCTGCGCTTAGCCAGCCGGCAGTACCTCCACCTAAAACGACTATTTTTGTTATTGGTTTGATCATGAGTTAACACCCTAAAGTTGATAACATTTAAACTAGCATTAATATTGTTTTAAATACAAAAAAGCCGCTAGTAAAAACTAACGGCTTTACTTTGTATTACCTTTAGAAGTTGTAACGCATACCAATATTGTAACGTGCGCCTAGCTGTTGTAGGTTCCACAATTGAACTGACGTACGGCCATGTTCGCGGCTGTTTTGTTCAGTAATATTAAGGCCTTCAACAAAAAACGATAGTTGCTCGCTGTAGTTGTACGCAACATTAAAGTCGATTTGATAATATTCTTCAGTAAAGCCTGGCTCATTTACGTATCGAGCTGCGCTATTTAAAAACTTATCACGCCAGTTGTAAGCAATACGTGCTTGAAAATCATCGTTTTCGTACATTGCTATAAAGTTAGCTGTATCGCTTAAACCCACTAGTGCAAATTGTGTTGTAGTAGGGTCAGCGTTTACATCAAAGTCTATGTCGCCATTAACTGTGGTGTAGTTTGCTTGAACACCAAAACCGCTTTCACCAAAAAAGTGCTGAAAGGCAACTTCAAAACCATCAATGGTGGCATTTTTATTGTTGGTAGGTACTTGCGCTGTAAATTCTAGTAATGGGTCATCGCTGTTAGCAATTACATCGTAGGCGGCTTCAAACTCTTCGTAGGTCATAGAGTCAAAATCAACGTTGTTTTCTGTTGCGGCAACCATTTGAAATAAGTTTGAATCGGTTACTGCAAGTCCGCGAGATTCTAGCTCAGCAATGGCTGCTTGAGCGCGAGGGCCCGCTGTTGCATCGCGTAATCCGTAGTAGTTTTGCGTCATGGGTGTTAAACCAATAAAGTTTTCGATGTCTTTAGTGTAATAACCTACCGACACATAACTTGTTTCTGCAAAGTACCACTCAGCCGATACATCAATATTATCTGATTCAAGCGGCACTAAACCCGGATTACCCGTTGACGCTGTAGCCGGTGAAGAACCCGCTAAAAGAGTAGGGGCGCCTGGTACACCAACAGTCGCTGCTGAACTTAAGTTGTCGTAAGTTGGGCGAGCAATTGTTGTGCTATAAGAAAAACGCGCTTTTACGTTTTCGATTACTTCTATGTCAAAGTCAAAGCTTGGTAAAAAGTGATCGTAGCTAGATTTAAGCGTGAAATCTTCTTTATCTGAGCCAAAGCGAACATTAAAGTCGTTATTACCTTCCCATGCTACTGCGTTAGGTAAATCGATATTAGCCGTTGAGGTAATGTCAGTAGACTCTTGGCGTGCGCCAATAACAATGTTGTATGGCATATCGCCAATGTAGCCGTTGTAAGTAAATTGCACAAACGCTGCGGTTATATCTTCTTCAATGGTGCGGTTAGTTGCAAATGCGCCATCGGCTGCAAAGTTAAAGCCGTATTCTTCACCTGCCCAGTAACCAATTTGCGATGCGCTGCCGGTATAACCTTGGTTGAACGAGCCCGATGTATCGTAGTCGTCAAACTCAGCTAAAAAGTTTGTTGGGTTTAGGTAGCCATCAGGTAGTTCGCCTGGGTTTTCGATACCCCAGTTACCCATTGTATTACGTGTAAGTGATTGCAGTGAATGGCTTTCCATAGAGCGAGACTCTATACCAAAGTCAATTGCGCCGTTTTCAATTTCGTATTTACCATGGATTCTAAATTCTGTGATTTCAGACTCTTGGCGAGCAAAGTTAGAATCTAAAATAGACGTACCCACATCAGAGGCATCTAATGTGTTATTGCAATTTAAGTTGTCTCGGCGGCAATCATCAAAATCGATACTCATTGATGGAAGCTCACGGCTAAAATCAACTTCTTGTGCGTTAACTACGTTTGCGCCCAAACCTGCGTTTACCCAGCTGCCGTAAGGTGCATCTGGTTTGCTAGTGGCTTTTGAATTGTGCGCATCAAACATAAAGCTCAATTCTGAGTTGAAATAGTATTCAACGTTTAAACCAATAGAGTCGTTTTGGTTAACTTGGTTTAGCTCTTGAAACGCTAAACCTAAATCGCGTGTTTGCTGATCGCGACGTTCTTCTCGGTAGTAAATAGGGGTTTTTACTGTGTTATCGTCAAATGTTAGCGCGCTTTTGTAGTTATCCATCCATATTGATTGCTCAGCACGGGCTTCGAACAAATCTTGTTTAGAATACGTGTAATCAAGCGTGGCTGTTAAATCGTCAATAGGGCTGTACTGCAGCGTTAATTGTGCGTTTGTACGAGTACGTTCTCTGTCGGCAATGGTGTAGCGCAAATCTGATGGCATTGAATAAAGCTGGCCAGCAGCGGGTGCATTAGTTAAAACAATATCATCTGCTGCTTGTGGGATTGTGCCGTCAAAAGCAGATGTATTCCATTGATTTACAAACGCACCTGTTGATGAGCTATCGCGCTGTTGCATGCTTGCAGTTAACGAGGCACCAAATTTAGCTTCACTGTCGGTCCAGCTAATTAAGCCCGAAAGCTCAGGTGTTATGTCATCACCAACGCGGTTTGTTGAGTCGTGTAATGCTTTTACGCCAATGCTTGAAACAAAGCCTGGATTGTCGAGCGGGCGAGCGGTATTTATATTAATTGTTGCGCCAATACCACCAGATGCAATACTTGCTTTACCTGTTTTATATACTTCAACCGACTTAACGCTATCAGACGCTAAGTTTGCAAAGTCAAAAGCACGAGAGCTTGGTGTACCACCGCCTGAAGGCAATGAAGCTGCCGGCATAGTTCGACCGTTTAGGGTTACCATATTGTAGTCGGGACCAAAACCACGAACCGTTACTTTAGAGCCTTCACCATTTGAACGATCAATCGACACACCCGTAATACGCTGTAGCGACTCGGCTAAGTTGGTATCGGGGAATTTACCAATATCTTCAGCTGATATAGCATCTACAACACCTGCGGCGTCGCGTTTTAATCGAGTTGACTCTTTAATACTACTTTTAAAACCAGTAACTTGAATTACTTCAACATCTGTATTTGCTTCTTGTGCATATACAGGTAAAGAGATTGATGCGCCTAAAATCAGAGATAGGCTGGTCGCTATCTTTGTTTTTCTTACAATATGGTTGGACATTCGGTTTCCCTCGCACTTTTATCATTATTATTAACAGCTGTATGGGGCTGTTATTGTGTAATTATAAACATTGTCAAATGTATGGAAGCGCTTCCAGAAAAATTCATTTAACTGAGCTTTGTGGAAGCGCTTCCAGAAATGCTAGTTTAAATTTTAAATAGGGTCAACTATTGTTTTAATAAAATGAGACTAAATTGTTTTTAAAATGTATGTTTTTTATATTTAATTTTATTTAAATTATAAATTACAGGTGGTTATAAAAAACCGTTTTAAATAGTTGTGTAACAACATTTTATTATAAGAAAACCGGTTATTGATTCATTTAGTTATTTAAACACTTTAATAAGGTGTTTAAATCAGCTTTTAGTAAGGGCTAAAATTAATAAGTAGGCCGTTGGTCACTCAACTAGGACAAAACTTAAATTACTTATTACACTCAGCCATAGACTCAACTTAAAACACTATTTATAGGTATTAATAATTATGAGCAATGTAAAACAAGGATTAGCTGCAACCGCTTTAATTATGGCGTCGTTTAGTAGTATTGGCGCGCAGCAATGTAGTGATGTAAGTTTGCAAATTTTAGGCTCGGGCGGCCCTGAGCTTAACGATGGTCGCGCATCAACAAGTTACCTTATTTGGCACGAAAATAAAGCCAGAGTGTTAGTTGACGTAGGCTCTGGTGCCAGTATTGGGTTTGATAAAGCAGGTGCAAAATTTAGTGATGTTGATGCCATTTTATTAAGCCATTTACACACTGATCATGCTGGCGATTTACCTAGTTTTATAAAAGGCAGTTACTTTACATAACGCGATAAAACACTTGCGATATTTGGCCCCCAGGGCAACCGTGTAATGGCTTCTACTAATGAATATGCACAAGCGTTACTAGGTAAGCAGGGCGCATTTAGATACTTAAGTGATTACGTAGAAGGTAATGAAAACTACAAATTAGATATTCGTTCTGTTGCATCAACAAAACAAAATGAATTTAAACAATCACTACAAAGTGATTTGGCTGTTAATGCAATGACAGTTAACCATGGACCTATTCCGGCTTTAGCGTGGAAAGTGAGTGTAGCAGGATGCGAACTTGTGTTTGCAGGCGACATGACCGACAAGTTCGGCACATTTACTGACTTTGCTAAAAATGCCGATGTAGTGGTTATGCACAACGCAATTGATGAAAACGCATCAGACGGGGCTAAAAATTTACACATTACCCCAAGTCAAATCACTAAGGTACTAATTGAGGCTGCACCTAAAACGGCGGTTCTATCTCATTTTATGAATCGGTCATTAAAAAATCAGCAATTGTTTAAAAAATCGTTAATTAAATCACTAAAAAGTAACGTAGTTTTTGCAGAAGATGGTTTAAAAATAAACTTATAAAGTATTGCGCATAAGAGTGTTGCGGGTCGCTAGTTTTATCGCTATTTTAAAGGCTCTCTCATAGATGGATTTTATTATGCGCATTAAATTTTTAGCGAGCTTTTATTCTTTCTTCTTGTTTGCACTGTTTGGTTGTGACGACCAAAGTATGGCAATGCAAGATAGCCCTCAGCTAAATAATAATGTAAGTAACTTACCCTCTGATCTCAAAGTAAACACGCCTTCAGCAGCTCAAACAAACGAACCCGCTTTAGTGGTCGGTATGCTGGCAACACATTGTAAAAGTAATGAAGCAGCTTACATTAACGCAAAAATGCATAAAGTTGTGCGTAACCCAGATGAAAGTACAGCCTACAAGTTAGAACCTACCGATAAAGTGCTTTCTATTTGTGTTGCAAAAGATGACTCATCGCTTAGTTATCGATTTGGTAGAGTTAATGACATAGGGCTTGAAAAAGAAGCAACACCGGATGCTCCATTTGGTAGTTACTACAGGCAAGTAGGGCGTATTGGCGAGAGTATTTTATTTTTTAGTAACGGCGAATATCATTATTATATTATTAACTCAGGCGGTATGGGCAGCGGTGTAACCGTTAATGTTTATAAAAACGATACATTAATAACTGAGCTGTTTTCGGGTAATGATCCTTACGATGATTTTGTTATAGCAACCGATTTAAATTTCCCTAAAAAATTGGTTATCGAAAAACAGCCATTTAATAAGCAAATGCAGTAAATAATGACTCCACAGCAGCAAAACGTTATAGAGCAAGGGCATTGGTTTAAAAACCGTAGCGCTTATTTAAAAAGCTTTTTATTAACGCAGGGCAAAACGCTCTCGCTAAAAGCTCAGCAATCATTATTTTTGCGAGGTGATAAGCACGATGGAATTTATGCAGTGCTTAGCGGCGTAGTGCGTATTAGTGGCGTAAGTAACGAAGGCAAAGAAGCCGTATTGAGCTTTATTGATTCATCACTGTGGTTTGGCGAAGTTACCTTGTTTGATGGTGGCCTGCGTACTCATGACGTATATGCACAAACTGACGTTGTGCTTTTTTACGTTCCCCAACGCGAGCTTGAACAGCTTTTAAATGAACAGCCACAATATTGGCAAGAGTTTGGTTTATTATTGGCACAAAAGTTACGCCTAATGTTTACCTCAATGGAAGATCATGCCCTGTTAAGCGCTGAGCAAAAAGTATGTAACCGGCTTTTAATGCTAAGCGAACATACAGAGCACTTAACACCGCTTGTTTTATCTCAGCAGCAACTTGCTGATATGACCTACCTAACGCGCCAAACTATTAATCAAATACTGCAACAACTCGCTAGCCTACAAGCTATTAGCTTGGGGTATCAACGTATTACTATTTTAGATAAACAAAAATTACAGGCATGCGCTGAAAAAGCTTAAAAAAACACTTTAATTAAAGTGAATTAGTTGGAACCAAAATTGCTACATAACACGTGAGGCAATAATGGATTTGAGCTAATGACAACAATAACCTTTAAAAATCAATACAGTAACTATAACTCTCCTACAGTAAATAAAGCGGCAAGTTCAAGCGAAGTTGCGGCAACTAATCCGCTCCCTAACGAAAAAACAAATGATGTTAAAGGCATTACCTCAGCCCCTAAAGAACCAACGTTTTTAGAAGGTGCTCAAGAAGCGTTGGTTTATCAGCGTTTAGGTGTAAACAAAAACAAAATAGACGAGCTAAAAGCGACAATAGAAGAGCTCATTAAAGAACAGCAAAGTGAGGGCGCAGACCCTAGCGCAATTGCTGATAAAATAGAGGAACTTCAAAAAATGCTTGAGCAAGAGTATCAAAAAGGGCGCGAGCGAACGGATATGCAAGGTGAGTATGAGCCGGGTAAAATAATTTCTGCATTTGTTTAATTTACAAAATGTCGGATACCTGACATTGTTGTTGTGTCTACTTTTGCTAAAGTAAGTTTTATATATAAAAATAAAGGCAAAACAATGAAAACACTTCAACAGCAGCTTGGTAAATATGGTTTATATCATCGCTCTAAACGCAATGTACTAACGCACTTTATTGGTATTCCGCTCATTGTATTTGCAGCACTGTGTTTACTTGCGCGTATTCAAATACCCCTTGGAAGTGTAGTAATTGATGGTGCACAGCTGTTTGTACTTGCCTCTGTGGTTTATTATTTTATGTTGAGCTTTTCGCTTGGCTTTATTATGGCCGTAATATTTACTTTACTCCTTGTTGCTGCTCAGCCCATTGCAGCAATGGCTTTTTGGCCTTGGTTGAGTATTGGCGTAGGTATTTTTGTATTTGGTTGGGTACTGCAGTTTATTGGGCACTATTACGAAGGTAAAAAACCGGCGTTTGTAGATGACCTAATTGGTTTAATTATTGGCCCTTTGTACGTAACTGTTGAGCTCCTCTTTTTAATGGGTTTTTATAAAACATTAGAAAACGAAGTTAACGCAATAGCAGGCCCTACAAAGGCGTAAAATACTTTACTAAGTACCTTTATAAAACCTAATAAATAACAATAAAAGGGCAGATAACGCATGCAATATAATAATAAAACCGTGTGGATCACCGGGGCATCGTCAGGTATTGGTAAAGAGCTTGCTATACAATTTGCCGAGCTTGGAGCGCGCGTTATTTTATCGGCGCGCAATGTAGATAAACTAAACGATTTAAAAGCAATGCTTAAAGGCGAAGGGCACTTAGTTGTGCCGCTTGATTTAGCCCAGCCAGAGCAGGTACTAAGCACAATAACTGCGCAAATGAGCGAGCTTCCTGCAATTGATATTTTAATTAATAACGGCGGGGTATCGCAGCGCAGTTTATTTTTAGAAAACGACTTTAACGTGTATCGCCAATTAATGGAGGTTAATTACTTTGGCTTAATTGCACTTACTAAAGCTATATTGCCTACTATGGTGGCAAGGCGCAGTGGCTCAATTGTGTCTATTAGTAGTGTGGCGGGTAAAGTAGGTTCAAAATTTAGAACGGGATATTCGGGTTCTAAATATGCGGTTGTTGGCTTTATGGATTGCCTACGTGCAGAAGTAGCGGAACATAATATTCATTGTTTAACAATTTGCCCAGGATCTATTAAAACAGCAATTGCGCATAACTCGTTAAACGAGCAAGGCATAGCGCAAAATAAACCAGAAGAGTCGATAGAAAATGGCATGGATGTAAGCGTAGCTGCTAAAAAAATGATTAACGCCATTAGTAATAAAAAAGACGAAGTGATTGTGGGTAAAGGTTTAAGTGGTTGGGCGCCTACAATTAAACGCTTTTTTCCTACTTTGTTTAATCGCATTACCGCAAAAACAAACTATAGGTAGCATCGTTTATTTCAAAGGCGTAAAATGCCGTAAATTTGATCAATTTAGAAAAGGATTCTAAATGAAGTATTTATGGCTGAGCCTATTTTTTATTGTATTAATTTGGTCTGGTATTAACCCAAAAGATCAATTTACATGGCTGCTTGAAGTTATTCCCGCAATTATTGGTTTAGTGCTGCTAGCAAGCACTTATAGCCACTTTAAACTTACCCCTATTTTATACACCTTTATTTTAGCGCATTGCATTGTGCTGATGATTGGCGGGCATTACACCTACGCCGAAGTCCCATTGTTTGATAACCTATTTGGTAGCGAGCGTAATAACTACGACAAAGTAGGGCACTTTTTTCAAGGGTTTGTACCTGCACTGCTAGCACGCGAAATTTTGCTACGCAAAAAAGTAGTAAATGGTCGAGGCTGGTTAATCACCTTTGTTATTTCGGTATGTTTAGCATTTAGCGCGTTTTACGAATTAATAGAGTGGTGGGTTGCAGTATTAAGCGGCGAAGACGCAGAAGCGTTTTTAGGCACGCAAGGTTACGTGTGGGATACCCAATCAGATATGGGACTGGCGTTATTTGGGGCTATTTGCTCATTGTTAGTGCTTTCAAAAGTACATGATAAACAGCTAAAAAACGTTAAAGATTATTTATAAAAACGCTTATAGAAACATCTATACAAATATAGATTAAAACTTGAGATAGGTGTGCTCTAGGGCGTGTTATTTTTATTTTTTGATCTGAGACGCAGTTTGCTTTTGTATTACTCTATTTGTGTATAAACGCATAATAACTTCGAATATAAATGCGATAAAGAAAATTGAAAGAATGTAATAAACAATATGAGGCATTGCTTTAGATGAATACGCAATGGCAAAAAGTGCTGCGCCAAAAGATCCGACAACAGCCGCAATAACACAGGATATTTTCGCTTTAGTTTCTTTAACTTTAAATAAGTGACCGGTGTGAGTAAAACCTTGGATCAATAATACAGAGATAGCCGCTATACTGGCAATTTGACTTAAATCTAATAATAAAATCATTGGCACAATAAGAATTGCTGAGATTAATAACCCTTCTGTATTATTAAAAACATGATATTCATATTGTTTAGGCAAGCTACCTTCCTTTGCTAACGTATAACCAATTTGTGTAACAGCATATAATGTGGCATTGATCGCTGATGCGGTGGCAAGTAAGGCTGTAATGGCTATAATCTTGAATCCCCATTCGCCTAATGCAGGGCGAACAGCTTCAGCTAAAGCATAATCCTTATCTTGCAGAATAGTTGCCAATGATAAATTACCAAACACAGCAATAGAAACAGCTATATAAAGAACAGTAACAAGTAAAATTGCAATAACCATGGCTTTTAGCATAGTTTTTTCTGGGCTTTGCATATCTTCAACACTATTGGTAATTACGCTAAACCCTTGAAAGGCAAAAAATGTTAAACCTAAGGCATAAAAAACATTTAAAGTATCGGGTGCATGAGTTAACGATAATCGTGCGGGTTGAATGTAAAACAATGCTAATACGGTAAAAATAATTAAAGCGAATAGTTTAATAACCACAATAAGGTTTTCAGCTTTGGCGACAATTGACGCACCAATAAAATTTACGATAACGAAAAAAGACAACACACTAACTGAAAAAATATTAATGAATAAATGAGTATCCTCTTTTGGAAAGTAGGTCGCGGCATAGGTTCCAAAAGATTTGCATACAGCAGCTATTGCTACTAATTGAGCAAAATAAAAGAGCACCCCAAGAGCACCAGAAAATACACCTTCGCCATAACCGTGAATAAGATATTCAACAATCCCACCTCGGCTAGGGTAGCGAACAGCAAGTTTACTTAATGAATAGCCACAAAATAACGCGATAATTGCTGCAATTGCAAAAGACATAGTAACTAAATTTCCCGCAATTACACCCGCTTCTCCAATAACGATAAAAATACCAGCGCCAACCATTGAGCCAATACCCAAAAATATCGCACTCCATAAACCAAATGCTTTCTTTTCTGCTGGTTGCTCTATTTTTTGTATCATTATTACTGCCTTTTTATATAGCTCACTATTAAGAAATAAATCAGATTCGAAAAGCAGTGAGTCTTACTAAACGGAGGAAAGAACATGGCCTCGCCTGAATCGATTTATTATAAAGCTATTGGTATATTTTACCTTTGTGCTTTAACCAACCACCAACATGATATCCATTGGGATCTTTATGAGTCCAATGTACTACGCCCCCCTTTTTATTCCACTCATACTCACCATAAAATTGAACAGTATCACCTTTTGAAAGCAAATTAATTCTTGGCGCAAGATCAATATTATGTGCAATTAAAATAGTAATGCCTGTACTTAATTTAAGAATAAACTTTTGATGACGCGAGCCATTATTATCGTCGTTTAATATACGAATAACGATTCCAGAGCCCTGTACTTGAACGTTACTTTGATGATTTTTGTATGCTTCATTCAGGGATGTAGCATTTGCAAAATTTGACCAGTGTAAAAAAGTAAAACCGAGTAAAATATATATTAATAACTTACGCATACACTAAACCTTCCTTAGTTCTATAATGCCACTAAAGTGACTGAAATATTTGAAGTACAAACAGCATACAGATAAAAATATCCATTTTTAATGGAGGTTATCTGTAGAGGCTTCCAATATATTCATAACAGCTTATTAAATCCAACGTTAAGGCGTTATACCCCCAAAACGGCTTAGATTACATTGTTCAATAATTCCACTTAAAAACATTATTGTAAATAGGTATTTATACGAGTGATAAAATAAGTTTTTTGTTGTTTTACTTGAGGATAATTAGAAAGTACTAAAGACGTCCTGAAAGAGGGAAGGGGAGTTTGAGATTTAATTTTCTAAACGTATCCACCGGCTTTTAAAGCAAGGCGAATACGTTTTGACATATGCATTTATTTAGCTTTTTTAGCCTCAAGAACTTCTATTTCACTCCAAATTTTTTCGGCTTCGGCGCTTAACATGGCGTAACTCTTAATATCGCCTTTACGCTGTGCTTGCATACCTTGTTCTAATTTTGCGTCGTACTCTTTGCGTAATTTTTTTGTTGGATCTGACTTAAATATCGAAAACATGGTGACTCTCTTAATTACTTTAATATATTTACTTAATCAGTATACATACGATGCAACGAAGAAAATCGATTCTTAAAAATATAAATTAGTTGGCACCTAAAAATTGAATAATTACTCTATTGGGGTTGAAAACTAAAAATTTCAGCGTACACTTGTGCGCTGAAGTTTGAGCGTACACGTGTAAGTTCAAACGTTAAGTATTTTACGATCCAAGAGATTAATAGTGATGATAATTAAAGTATTAAACCAATTTTCAAAATGGTTTTTACACCATCAAAGTTTTGCAGGCTACATAGAGCCAATAATGCAGGTGTTTAAACCTGCATGGCGTGCAGGGCAGTTTAGAGCGCAAGTAGTTAATACGACGGTGCTTGATGGCGGCTTTTTAAGTGTGCAACTTAAGCCAAGTAAACATTGGCAGGCACATACGTCAGGGCAGCATATAAGTTTAACGCTTGAAATTAATGGGCGATTATTAACACGCGTGTTTACCGTGGCCTCAAGCGCTCAACAATTTAAAAATACAGGTTTGGTGCGTTTACTAATCAAAACAAATGCGCAAGGGCGCTTTACAGGCTTACTCAGTAGCGCATTAAAGGCGGGTTTGTGGTGCAATATTTCTGCGCCAACCGGCGACTTTGTATTTAAAAACACGCATACACCGGCTACTTTTGTTGCGGGTGGGTCGGGTATAACACCTATGCTGGCTATGCTTGATGATTACTTAAGCCAAACTACTCAAAAAGTGTCGTTAGTGTATTACGCAAAAGCCACTGAGCATCAATGTGTTGATGAGCTGAGTAAGTTTGCGGCGCAATTTGAGCATTTTTCGTTTTTATTATTAACGCGTGAGCAATCAAGCGATATAACCAGCAATATTAAGCCGTGGGAAAACCCAGATATTTACTGCTGTGGCCCAGCGCAATTTATGCAAACGGTGAGCGATTTTGCTAAAACGCATAAGCTAAATTACTACCAAGAAGCCTTTGGTTTGGCGCTGCCTAGCTTAAACGACGACAGCCAATTTAATGTAAAAATTAACGCCAGTGCCCATGTTGTATCGGGCAACGATGTTTTACTACCTCAGTTTGAAGCAAAACAATTGCCGGTTAAACGTGGTTGCGGCATTGGTATTTGCCATCAATGCCAATGTATTAAAAAGTCAGGCGTGGTACGTAATTTAAAAACAGGTGAATTGAGTGACAACGGCGAGCAGTTAATACAACTTTGCGTAAGCCAACCTGTTAGTGATTTGGAGTTACAATTATGAAAAACATTAATTATGACATGCTCGCAAGCGAGCTAGATGCCATTAAAATGGACACCCTTGGCAAAGTAGGTCAACAAGATGCTGACTACATTCGCTCTGTTGTACGCAAACAGCGAATGTGTGAATGGAGCGGGCGAATTTTACTCATGCTTGGTTTTATTCAGCCCTTATTGTGGGTTGCAGGTGTATTGTTATTAGCGCTTGCTAAAATTTTAGACAATATGGAAATTGGCCACAATGTAATGCATGGTCAATACGATTGGATGAACGACAAGCAACTTAACTCACAGCATTATGAGTGGGACATAGCGTGCGACGGGCAAAGTTGGCACCGCGTTCATAATTTTGAACACCATACGTATACTAATATTATTGGTAAAGACAGAGACTTTGGTTATGGCTTGTTGCGTTTAAGCGATGATTTTAAATGGCGTTTTAAAAATGTATGGCAGTTTTTTACGTATATTAATTTAAGTGTGTTATTTCAGTGGGGCGTGTCGTATCACGAGTTGGCTGCAGAGCGTGTTTTTATTGGTAAAAAGAAAGAAAACCGCGAAGGGCTTGTATCACACTCTACATTAAAGCAGCGCTTTTTTAGTAAAGGCGCTCGCCAATTAATTAAAGATTATGCGATATTTCCGTTACTTGCAGGGCCTTTATTTTTATGGGTATTGGTCGGTAATTTAGTAGCTAACTTAATCCGTAATTTATGGACATCGACCATAATATTTTGTGGTCACTTTACTGAAGAAACGCAAACTTTTAAACAAGAAGACTGCGTAAACGAAACCCAAGGGCAGTGGTATTACCGCCAAGTACTGGGTTCGTCTAATATTAAAGGGCCGCATTGGTTTCATGTTTTAACAGGGCATTTGAGCTGTCAAATAGAGCATCATTTATTTCCTGATATGCCGTCTTCGCGCTATCAAGAAGTAGCGCCTCAAGTACAAGCTGTTTTGAAAAAACACGGTATTGATTATCATACAGGTGGTTTTTTTAGACAGTATACGTCGGTGTTAAAACGTATTATTAAATATTCGTTTAAATAAACATGTTTTAATTAACGAATGAAAAAATCGGTCTGTGTAACTACACTGACCGATTTTTTTGTTTATTGCACTCAATACGGTTGATTAGTAAACAGCACTTGCAAAAATTTCTCATAGTTAATTAAAAAAGCCTTACTTTAGCTATGGTTAAATAGCGTGTGATTGTCATACAATGGAGGAAAATAGACCACACAAGAGAGATTAAAATGGCCGCATTTGGTACCGTGTTTATGCCGCAGATGATTCAAGCTCGTTTTTCTGATAATAAATGGAGCGAGAGCTCAATTGTCCCTTCCGATAAACTTGAACTTCATGCTGGTGCGCACGTTCTTCATTATTCAAGTACATGTTTTGAAGGCTTAAAAGCCTTTCGCCATGAAGATGGTTCTGTTTATCTTTTTAGAATGGATGCAAATATTGCACGCATGCAACAAAGCTCAGCGCTATTAAGCTTACCGAGTTTTGACAGTGATATGCTAAAAACGATGATTATCGATATTATGCGCGAATACGCAGATGAAACGCCATTACCGCCGGGCTCCATGTATATTCGCCCAACGCACATTGGTACTGAGGCGGCAATTGGTAAAGCAGCTGCGCCATCAATGAGCTCGCTTTTATACACGTTACTATCGCCAGTAGGTGATTACTTTGCCGGTGGTGCAACTGCACTGCGTGTATTGCTTGAAGAAGATGGTATGCGCTGCGCTCCGCACATGGGTATGGTAAAAAGTGGTGGTAACTACGCCAGTGCACTAGCACCTATTAGTGCTGCACGTATAAAGTACCAAGCAGATCAAATTTTATTTTGCCCAGGTGGCGACGTACAAGAAACCGGTGCTGCTAACTTTATACTTATTGATGGCAACGAAATTATTACTAAAGCGCTCGATAGCACGTTTTTACATGGTGTAACGCGTAATAGTATTTTAACCATAGCCAAAGATTTAGGTATGACGGTAAGCGAGCGTAACTTTAGCGTTACTGAGCTACTAGAGCGTGCTGCTAAACCAGGTACTGAAGCGGCGCTTTCGGGCACTGCAGCTGTACTAACTGCTGTGGGTACATTTATTCATAACGATAAAGAATACAAAGTAGGTACTGGCGAGCCAGGCCCAACGACTGCGCGCCTTCGCCAAGCATTGAACGATATTCAATGGGGTAAAAGTGAAGACAAGCACGGCTGGTTAACTAAAATCTAATTATAGATTTAATAGCAACTCGCATTAAAAAGCCACCTAATCGGTGGCTTTTGTGTGTTTGGTTACTTTAAGCTGTGCTTATTAGAACTTCATTTCTATTTTACCGTACACGTAGCGTCCGTTAAATCCATACGGCGAGAAGCTAGAGTAAGCAAATAAACGTGAGAAGGTGGTTACATCGTCAACATTTTCACGGGTTGCATCTGGGTAAACATCAAAAATGTTATTAGCCCCTAAGCTCAGCGATACGGTTTCGCTAAGCGAGTAGGCTACATCTAAGTCGGTTATCCATTTAGGCTTTAGCACTTCGTTACGTTCTGGGATATCTGAAGGGTCTTGAGTTTCGCCGTAACGTGTTGTTCTAAGCGTGGTACGTATGTCGTCGTTAGTCCATGTTGCGCTTAAGTTGTACTTATTACGCGGTGTGCTTACTTCAAAACGACGCAGTTCGTTACCAGAGAATAAGTTGTCTTGATCGAACCCTGCACCTTGTAGCTCTGCTGGTGGGTCAATTATATCGGTAACTTCATTTTTACCGTAGTTATAACCTAAGTTAAAGGCAACATCGCCGTAACCATCGGTTGCTACATTATAAGAAGCTACAACATCAACACCACGGGTTTTACTGTCAATTGCGTTTAAGAAGAAACGACCTTGGTTAGCGCCTGTACCTTCAAGAAGTTGCTCAATAGCAGCGCCCGATAAGTTGTTTGATAGCACAATGCGGTCATCAATTAATATTTGGTAGTAATCAACCGATAAGCTGAAATTAAAGTCGGTAGACCATGTAAAACCAACGCCGTAGTTTGTTGCTTCTTCAGCATCAAGACCTGGTGAGCCCAGTGCTTTTGCTACATCGCTGCTTGGTGCGAACGTACCAGTTTCGGTTGGTTCGCCATCAACAAATACGGTGGCTACTGAGGTAAAGTATTGCTGCTGCAAAGAAGGTGCTCTAAAACCAGTAGATACTGAGGCGCGTAGTGCTAGGTCTTCAGTTAATGAATAACGAGTTGCAATTTTACCGTTAAGTGTATCGCCAAAGTCCGAGTAATCTTCATAACGGGCGGCAACCGCTAAATTCCAATCGTCGGTTAGGTAGGTTTCAAGGTCTATATACAAGCTCACGTTGTGGCGGCTATTGTCGCCCTCAGATTCGGGTGTAAACCCCGGGAATACTTGTGCGCCCGCTGCGCCAAATGGGCCATCAATTGGGTCGGTTACTGCGCCTCCTGGGCCAAATGTACCTTGTGCATATGATGCTTCTTCGCCTGCATCTATTTGGTATCCTTCGCGGCGATACTCAGCACCTACAGCTACGTTTACAGAGCTTTCTAAAAAGCTGACGTCTACCTCGCGGCTAAAATCAACGTTTAAAGTAAGTTGATCGTAGGTAAGTGTTCCTGCATCAAAGCTTGTTTGGCTAGTAGGGCCATATGAGGTATTTAAGCTATTTATAACACCAAACTCAAATGCATCTTGACCATATACGGCCGATACATCGTAATTCCATTCACTTACAAAACCTTTAGCGCCAAGTGCCAGTGAAAAGTCATCTATATCTGAGGTAATAACAGGTAAAAAGCCATCAGGGTATACTTCTTCTATATTACGGCTATCGCTTGCACGGCGATAAAACCCGCCGCCTTCGCCTTCACGTTTGCTGTAAGAGCCAAACGAATATAAGTCGACTTCGTTTGTTAACTGGTAACCTGCGTTATAAAACATTGAAAAATCTTCAACATCGCCATTACCAAAGTTATGGTTATATCGATTTACGGTAAGTTCACGTGGGTCAAGCGCGCCATCTACTGATCCGTCATCTATGCGTGCGTAGTTTTCACGTTGGTCGTAGTCTGAGCGGTTAGTTGAATGGCGGTCGCGGTATTCTGTTGAGATGTTTAAAAAGCCATTATCGCCAAGCTCAAAACCCATATTACCTTGCAGCGTTAATGTTTGACCATCGGTTAAAGAGCGATCGCCCCCTTCGGTAAATGCTAAATTACCATCACTGCCTTCAGATACTGATTTTAGCTGTGGTACACCGTCCATTTCGGTTACGTTAGCACCATATATAGCCGCAACTGAACCACCGCTGCTGGCACTTTTAAGTACAATATTAATAACACCAGCTATAGCGTCAGAGCCATATTGCGCTGCTGCACCATCGCGTAATACTTCAATACGGGCAATAGCATTTGCAGGTATCGCATTTAAGTCAACCGATGATGAACCACGACCCGTTGAGCCATTTAAGTTAAGTAATGCGTTGCTGTGGCGGCGCTTACCATTAACAAGCACTAAGGTGTGATCGGGTGCTAAGCCACGAAGCTGAGCGGGACGTACATGGTCGCTGCCATCAGTAAGTGATGCTTGTGGGAAGTTAAAGCTGGGTAATAAACTGCTAAGCAGGGCATTCGTTTCAGTAAAGCCTGAGTTTTTAAGTGCATCTGCACCAATTATATCGATGGGTACTGCGCTGTCTTCTACTGTACGGCCTAATCGGCGAGAGCCGATTACGCTTATTTGTTCGATGTTTTCTTCTGCTTTAGTGTCTTGCTCTGCAGCATTTACGCAGAGCGAACCAAGTAGTGCAGCAGACGCGCTCATTGCGAGTAATATTTGTGGTACCGATTGCTGTAATTTAAATAACGGTTTTCTATTCATGCTGTATTTCCCCATACCCATTGAATTATTTTAGTTTTGTACAAAAAGATTAATACCAACCCGCAATAATACTTAATCATTTTTAGGGGCTAAACGTGCCGTTACCTGCGTTAAAAAATTCTCATTTAGAGCAACTAAATAGCGAATTTTTTGCCTAGCTATCAACACGTTTTTCCATCCTCAAAATAGATCACTTAATTAAGCGGATTGGTATAAACCTCTTTGTTACCTTGAACATATACTTAATTAACAAAGTCAGTCAATTGAATAACATTCAATTAATTTAAGGGTTTTTATAATTACATTTGGTTGTTTTTTATAATGATCATTGTTTTAGTTATATAGCGAAGGTAATTGCTAAGTAATTGATGGATAATGAATTATATTTAAAAGTTAAATTTAACGTTTAATTAACTGGTAAGATGAGATGGATGGTTTAAATTAATTATGGGTAGGGACCATTTTTATTGGGCTGGCAATAAATAGCTGTTGATCTATAAATATTTTTAAAAATGTAAAATAAAAGTACACCCATTAAATGTTAACTAAATTAACATTTAATGGGTGTACCATAAATTATGTACTACTTATTAGAACCTATACTTTAAAGCATGAAGCAATTTTGTTTTTATAAGTAATTGGTATAAAAAAGAATGCTAAAAATAGTGTTAAAATTTAATTTTTCCAACAAGCATATCTTTAAACATTACCCAATCTCCCCATAAACTGTAAAAAGGGTGTTTAAAAGTAGCTGGGCGATTTTTTTCAAAAAAGAAATGCCCAATCCACGCAAACCCATATCCAATAACAGGTAACAGCCACAATAAACTGTAGTGTTGTTTTAATAATGCTATTGCGCTTACAGCAAGAACAAGTGTACTTCCTATAAAATGTAAGCGACGGCAAATCACATTGCGGTGCTCTTTTAAATAATAAGGGTAGAAGGCTTTAAAGCTTTTAAATGTGGGGTTTGTACTTTGCATTGTGTGCTCTTTTATTGTTTTTTATTTTATGAGGGTAGTGCTATTAAAGCGTAAGTTTACATTTGTTTACAGCGATTAATGACGCTTAACGCATCTAAATAGACAAAAGGGCTAAAAGTTAATAACTTAGTCGCACTATTAATAAATAAGAATGGAACTCAGGATGTTTAAACATACTCTAGCGTGTGCTGTAATTGTAGCGCTTAGCGGCTGTTCAGAGCCAACTAATACGGTAACTCAAGAAGAAGTAAAAGCACCTATGAAGCAAGTTAACGCAGTTATATACCCAGAAACAAAAAAAGGCGATGTCGTAGACACCTACTTTGAAGAAGCCGTTAGCGACCCATATCGTTGGCTTGAAGATGATATGAGCAGAGAAACTGCCGATTGGGTTAAAACGCAAAACAATTTAACGTTTTCTTATTTAGAACAAATCCCTTATCGCGATAAGTTAAAGCAGCGCCTTGAAAAACTAATGAATTACGAAAAAATAGGCGCTCCTTTTACTGAAGGCGATTACACCTATTTTTATAAAAACGATGGCCTGCAAAATCAATATGTTTTGTACCGCAGTAAAGATGGCGGCGACGTTGAAGTATTTTTAGATCCAAACAAGTTTAGTGACGATGGTACGACATCTATGTCGGGTTTATCGTTTTCAAAAGATGGGTCATTGCTCGCATATCAAATATCTGAAGGTGGCAGCGATTGGCGTAAAATTATAGTTATTGATGCACATACTAAAGAGCAAGTTGAAGAAGCGCTTGTTGACGTTAAATTTAGTGGCATTGATTGGTTAGGCAACGAAGGTTTTTATTATTCAAGTTACGAAAAACCTAAAGGCAGTGAGCTTTCGGCTAAAACAGATCAGCATAAAGCGTATTACCATAAGCTAGGTACTGCTCAGTCTGCTGACCGTGTTGTATTTGGTGAAACTGATGAGCAAAAACATCGCTATGTAGGCGCTGATGTAACCCATGACGGCCATTACTTACTTATTTCAGCTAGTACGTCTACCTCAGGCAATAAACTGTTTATAAAAGATCTAACAAAAGAAAACAGTGAGTTTGTAACGGTTGTGGGAAATACTGATTCAGATACATCAGTTATTGATAACGAAGGCAGCAAGCTGTTTTTAGTTACTAACCTTAATGCACCAAACAAAAAAGTAGTCACGGTTGATGCAAGTAACCCAAGCCCTGAAAATTGGGTTGATTTAATTCCTGAAACCAAAAACGTACTAAACCTTACAAAAGGCGGCGATACCTTTTTTGCCAACTACATGGTTGATGCGATTTCGCAGGTAAAACAATACAACAAAAAAGGCGAGCTAATTCGCGAAATTACATTACCAGGCGTGGGTACTGCACGTGGTTTTGGCGGTAAAAAAGATCAAACAACGCTTTATTATTCGTTCACTAACTACAAAACACCAGGTACTACTTATACGTTTGATGTAACTACGGGTGAATCGGGTGTTTATCGTAAGTCGGCTATTGATTTTAATAGTGATGATTACACGTCTGAGCAAGTGTTTTACACATCAAAAGACGGCACTAAAATACCGATGGTAATTACCTATAAAACAGGCATTAAGCTTGATGGTTCAAACCCTACAATTTTATACGGTTACGGTGGTTTTAATATTAGTTTAACGCCAAGCTTTAGCCCGGTTAATGCAGTATGGCTTGAGCAAGGTGGTGTGTACGCCGTTGCTAATATTCGCGGTGGTGGTGAGTACGGTAAAGACTGGCACAATGCCGGCACTAAATTGCAAAAGCAAAATGTGTTTGACGACTTTATTGCGGCTGCTGAGTATTTAAAAGATAAAAAGTACACGTCTAAAAAGCGTTTAGCACTTCGCGGTGGATCTAACGGTGGTTTGTTAGTTGGCGCAGTAATGACACAGCGCCCAGACTTATTTCAGGTGGCACTACCTGCTGTAGGTGTACTTGATATGCTGCGCTACCATACATTTACTGCCGGCGCTGGTTGGGCATACGACTACGGTACCAGTGAGCAAAGCAAAGAAATGTTTGAATACATTAAAGGTTATTCACCACTTCATAATGTAAAAGCAGGTGTTGAGTATCCAGCCACTATGATTACAACTGGCGATCATGATGACCGCGTTGTCCCTTCGCATTCGTTTAAGTTTGCCGCTGAGCTTCAAGCAAAGCAAACAGGTAATAATCCAACGCTTATTCGCATAGAAACCAATGCGGGGCATGGTGCAGGTACTCCAACGAGTAAAACAATTGAGCAGTACGCTGATATATTTGGTTTTACGCTATATAACATGGGCGTAGAGTCGTTATAAAAGCGCTTTAACAAAATAGCTAACTTTAATAGCTGAGCAAAAAGGCCGAGTAAATTTAATTTACTCGGCCTTTTTAATGTTTGTTAGTAGTTAGTAGTTAGTAGTTAGTAGTTAGTAGTTAGCTATTGCATAGGTGAAAACAATCGTTGATACGTTTTATAAGCGTACTCGTCGGTCATTCCGCTTAAGTAATCGCAAATTATACGCATACCTTGGTTTTGCTTTTGTGCTTCTATGTATTGTGCTTGTGTTGTTTCGGGTAATAAACGCAGCGGATCGCTAGCAAACGCGGTAAATAACTCTATTAGTAAGTTTTGACCTTTAAACTCTATTTGCTGCATTTCGGGGTCGCGTATTAAACGTTGAAACACAAAATGCTTAAGTATTTGCAATACACTGTCGTATTGGGCATCTAATTTAGCGGTGTACTTTAAAATAGGGCATTCAAAGTTATCGTTTTGAATATCTAAATGTATATGAATAATAAAGGTATTAACCAGCTCACCTATGGCATCTTTTCGCTCATAATCATTTTTTGAAAACAAACGCTTCGTGAGCGACTCAAGCATGGTGTTTAACCAGTCAAAGTTTAGTGCTTTTAAATGAGGTAGAGCATGAGTTTGCCAATCGTCTAGCGTAAGTACATGGGTTGCAATGGCATCTTCTAAGTCGTGTACGGCGTATGCTATATCGTCGGCATGTTCCATTATGGCGCTATCGAGCGATTTATACGTTGTTTTAGCGCGGTACTTATCAATAGCGGCATGGTTACCCAGCAACGTTTTATCGTTTTGACTCAGTGGTTCTACTATCCAATTAAATATGGCTGCATCGTCGTTGTACAACCCTTTGGCAGGTCGCCAATCATCTGCTTTTATAAATGCACGACCGGTTGTATCGTTGGGAATGGTATGCCATAGCGTATTAATAAACGCGGGGTATTTTATAAAACCTAATAAAGTACGACGAGTTAGGTTCATACCGTGCCCGTTACTGTAGGGCTCAAGTTTTGCAACTATGCGCAGTGTTTGTGCGTTACCTTCAAAACCACCGTGATCGCGCATCATGTAATTTAGCGCTATTTCGCCACCATGGCCAAAAGGTGGATGGCCAATATCGTGCGCCAAACACAGTGTTTCTAGCAGTCCGGTTGATGGAAAGTGCGTAAAGTCGCTATGTTGCGCTTTTAAGTGGCGCAATATGCCAGTACCAATTTGCGATACTTCTAAAGAGTGGGTAAGGCGAGTGCGGTAAAAGTCGTTTAGGCCAATGCCCATAATTTGGGTTTTAGCTTGCAAACGCCTAAATGCAGCTGCATGAATAATACGCGAACGATCGACCTGCCACGGCGAGCGGTTATCGTTAGGACGATGTTTATATTGCTCTATTATTCGGCTTTGCCATTGTTTATTCATACTGCTTACTCACACATAGTTAATATTATTAAACTTTGCCCAGTATACCCATGGACTTATAAATTGCGAATGAACAAATGCACTACATAGGCTCTGTTTTATCTAAAATTCAAATACACTGCTGAAAATTCAACCGTAAAAGGTCATCAAACCCCAGTTATTCGCGTTTATAAAGTGGCTTAGGTATAATGCGCCTTCGTATGCTTGTGTATTAACCATGCATAGCTGTTGTTTCAAAGAGAGAATACATGTTAAAAACGATTTTTAAGCTTTTACTAACCGTGTTTTTTGTATGGGCGCTTGCATATCCGTTTATACAAAATGATGATGTTGATTTAGACGAGCAAACGTCAGAACAACCAAAAAAAGTGAAGAAAAAAGAAAAACCATTACATAATGTAAAACTGCCAAAGTTTTCAGAATTTAGTGATGTTAAAGAAAAAAAACATGCATTTTTTAGCTTTATTCGTCCGCACGTTGAAGCCGAAAATAAAAAAATATTACAGCAACGCGCTAAGCTCGAAATAGCACGCATGATGTTACAAAACGAATTACCTTTAGAAAAAAAGCAAAACAAAGATATTGCTAAAATTTTAAAGTCGTATGACTTACCAACCACAGTTGATACGCTAATACTTACGCAAGCACTACGCCGTGTTGATATAATTCCTAAAGAATTAGCGCTTATGCAAGCTGCAAACGAATCTGCATGGGGCACTTCGCGTTTTGCGCGTATTGGCCTTAACTTTTTTGGTCAGTGGTGCTACACAAAAGGTTGTGGCATGGTGCCAAAACGCCGTAATACCGGGGCTGCGCACGAAGTTGCTGCGTTTAAATCGGTAAGAGCTGCTATAAACTCTTACTTTAAAAACATAAATACGCATCCTGCTTATAAAGATTTGCGCGCAATACGTGAAAACTTACGTCTTGAGCAAAAACCAATTTTAGCGACTGAACTTACACATGGTTTAATGTCTTACTCTGAGCGCGGTGAAGCGTATATAGAAGAGTTAAACACGATGATTAGCCAAAATAGAGCCTACTTTGATGAATAAATACATTTTTAATTGTACCAACGCTATTGTGTTAGTGCTGCTGAGCATCAGTGCATTTAATGTAAATGCGAGAGAATTTGTGATGTCGTATGACGGTTTTTACGACCGCTTAAAAGTTGTTAACAAAGGCGATTTTCAATATGCGCGAGTTAACTTTTACATTAGTGATATTGGTACTAATGAAACATGTGCGATTAAAAGCGGTACTATTTTAACCGAAAGAAACGAGTATCCACTTAACTTTACCGATAAAGCACAATTACTATTGCCGTTCGATAAGCAGCTTGATACCGATAAAGCGGTTATTGTAGTAGAGCCGCTCAATCCTGTGCACGATTGCCAATTAAAGTTACAAATAGAAGCAAACGAACTTGAAGGTTTAGCATTTTCAAAGCAGTCGTTATATACCATTAACGAAGAACTTGATGAACTATTAACTGATTTGTCGGGCTTTTTTGTAAGTAAATTAATGTGGTTTTTATTACCAGAGCAAAAGGGCGTAGCAGTTACATTTAAAAGCCCAATGCAATTTGATGATGAAAATATAACGTGTGAAAAGTCAGTGTGTTATTTTGCAGTTGAAGATAGCTGGGAAGATGATAGCGCAGTGCTTGGCGATATATCGAACGTTATTAAAGTAACGCCTTGGATTGTTAAGTAGCTCATATATAAAAAGCGGCATTTAGCCTAATGCCGATCAGTTAAGAAAATGACCGGTTGACCGATCCAAACGATCATGCAAAATCCGTAGTTAGGAAACTAACTACGGATTTTTTTGTGAATATAGAACAA
>NZ_JADYXN010000238.1:0-586 GCF_015864285.1 Pseudoalteromonas sp. NZS100_1 | reverse complement strand
GAAATCGATGCGCTGCTCGCACGCACCAATGCGATTGCCGAAGCGATCGGGTTCAATGGGACGCCGGCGCTGATCGTCGGCTCGCAGGTCGTGGCCGGCGCGGTCGATCTGCCGGCGCTCCGCCGCCTCGTCGCCACGGCGCGCAGCAAGCCCGGAGGGCGTTGAGCGTGCCGGGGCCACTCAGTCGGAGGCAGGCGGTCGGGCTCGGCGCTGTAGTCGTGGGGGGCTGGGCGGTCGGACAGGTGCTGCGGCGCACCGCCCCGATTGGGCGTGACGTTGGTCCGACCGCCGACCTGATCCTGACAGGCGGCAGTTCGCCTGAGCACGGTCCTGCCGACGCGACGTTGCGGCTTGCCGTTTTCACCGATTATCGTTGCCCGGCCTGCCGTCACGCCTTCCCCGCGTTGGAAGAGGCCGTGCGACGCGATGGCAAAATTAGGGTCATCTACAAGGATTGGCCGATCTTCGGTCCACCGTCTGAACGTGCCGCGAGCGTTGCGCTCAGCTGTGCCGAACAGGGCATCTACCCGGTCGTCCATCGCCAGCTGATGGCCGACAACCGTACGATTGACGACGACATGCTGCG
>NZ_JADYXN010000237.1:0-586 GCF_015864285.1 Pseudoalteromonas sp. NZS100_1 | reverse complement strand
ACATGGATATCCTCGTCATCGTCAACCAGAAGGAACTGGCTGACGTGGCGGCCTACTGGTCAGTGGCCGAGCAGCGGCTGATCGACGCCGATCTCATCGAGAAGCGCATTAACACGCCGGGGCATTGTATCGTCCATTCGCTCCAGCAGGTGAACCAGGGCCTAAGCCACGGCCGGGTCTTCTTCATGGAGATCGCTGAACAGGGCATCGCCCTCTATGAGGCAGACGATCGCGAACTCGCGAAGCCCAAACCCAAGACGCCGTCAGAGGCAGCGGCTGCTGCACAAGAATATTTCGACGAGTATTTCCCCGATGCCATGCGGCGCTTTGAAGGGGCGAAGTTTCACATTGAAAAGGGCCACACCAAGCAAGCGGCGTTCGACCTGCACCAGACAGCCGAGGGGCTATATCAAGCGATTCTGCTGACGCTCACATTTTATACCCCTTACGATCACAACATCGCCTTTCTGCGGCTTCAGGCTGAAGGCCGCGACGCGACGTTGTTTGATATATGGCCCCGTGGATCGCGCAAGGAGCGCGCGATGTTCCAAAAGCTCAAGGATGCCTACGTGAAGGCTCGCTATTC
>NZ_JADYXN010000236.1:0-587 GCF_015864285.1 Pseudoalteromonas sp. NZS100_1 | reverse complement strand
GAGCGGGTCGGTGCCGTCACCGGGCGCGCACGCGAGCATTGAGGCCTCCTGCGCGGTAAGTACGCGCGTCAGGCTCGCCGCATCGCCGATGCGAATCTCGTCGAATGTGCGGTTCTCGACGTGTTCGTCATCATTCATGCGGGGTTCCTCCACCAAACGCCCTCGAGGTTGAAACGCGATATCGGTGTTCAATTCGCTGCAATCGCACGAATATCCATCCTGCTGTCTTGCCACCGGGCAAACTCGCGCCGCCCCCTGTTTTTCCCGCCGCTCATCATAGCAGCCTGCCGCGCGATAGGTTAGCAAGAGCGGACAGCCAGGGAGCGACGATGCCGGGGCTTTGACACCTGCGCAGAGCAGAGGTCGATGAAGCACTGTCGCAGTTGCCGGGCGGCTCGGGCGCTGCGACCTTCCAAAGAGAGGGTCTTCGACGCGGCCCTGGTGCTCCCATGTACAGGGACATCGATGAAGCGCTTGACGGCGGCAGTCGACTCGTTGGAACATAGAGGGAACATATGAGTCGATTCCTTCCAGATGCACAACGAACCTGCCTTGACCCCACCCGATCGTGCGCGCGCGATCACGGC
>NZ_JADYXN010000235.1:0-587 GCF_015864285.1 Pseudoalteromonas sp. NZS100_1 | reverse complement strand
GATGCTGTGCAATTTTTGCGGTGCGAGGCGCCCTGTCTTTGCCGCGTCGGCAAGCCAGGTTTCGATCGATCCGCCGGTTTCGATCCACTTGTCCTGGCGCAGCATCCCGTAAAAGGCCCCCGCGAGAATATGGATGCCATCGTCCGATTTGCGCCAACGATCGGACGGATTGCGCGCGACCCCCAGTGCCTCGGCGATCAGCTGGTCGAGCGCCTGCGCCAGATCCTCGTTCAGCAGGCCTTCGAGCGTCGTATAACCCCATTTGGGATCATGCTCGGCGACGACGCGCGGGATCAGCGGGTCTTTGGCGAGGATGGCGAGCGCGGCCTTTGCCGAGGGGCCGTCCATCACCACCGGCGGGTGGAGCATTTCATGGCCCGCGTTGCGCACGGTGATCGCGGTGTTCCAGTCGGCCGCCTGGAGGAAGGTCTGGCCCTGCACCTTGATCCCGTGCGGCTTGCAGAATTGCAGCAGCACCACCTCGATTTCGGGGTCGAAGGTCCGGCCGGTCAGCTTTTCGTGCAGTCGGATCACGTCATAGGCGCCGAGATCGGCCTGAAGCTGAATGATCCGCCCTTCGAGCGCGG
>NZ_JADYXN010000234.1:0-587 GCF_015864285.1 Pseudoalteromonas sp. NZS100_1 | reverse complement strand
GGTTGGCGAGATGCATCCGGGCGGCTTGCAGGTAGGTCGTGTTCCACAGGACGATGGCACCGGCGACGAGGTTCAGCGCGCTCGCCCGATGGCTTTGGGCTTGCAGCGCATGATCGCGGATACGGCCGATGCGATGGAAGAAGATGGCGCGTTTCAGGGCATTTTCCGCTTCTCCCTTGTTGAGTTCGCGGGTGGCGCGGCGACGCTGTTCGGGCTGCTCGATCCAGTCGAGCGTGAACAGGGTACGCTCGACGCGACCGATCTCGCGCAACGCCAGTGCCAGGCCGTTGGCGCGTGGATAGGAGCCGAGCCGTTCCAGCATGATCGAGGCGCTGACGACGCCTGTGCGGATCGAGGTTCCCAGTCGCAGCACGTCGTCCCAGTGTGCCTCGATCAGACCTTCGTCGATGCGGCCCGCGACCAGCGGCGCAATATCGGGGCCGGGTTCGATGCCGTTAAACAGGTGCAAACGGCGTGCGGCGATATTCGGGATACGCGGCGCGAACCGGAACCCAAGCAGATGACATAGCGCGAACACATGGTCGGAGACGCCCCCGCCATCGACGTGATGCTCTTCGATGTGCAGA
>NZ_JADYXN010000233.1:0-587 GCF_015864285.1 Pseudoalteromonas sp. NZS100_1 | reverse complement strand
GACCGAAACGGTGCTGATCGACCGCGCCTATGGCCATGCCCCCGCGCTGGTAAAGGCGCTGCTCGACGCCAAATGCGAAGTGCGCGGCGATGATGCGGTGCAGGCGATGGATGATCGCGTGATCGCCGCGTCGGACGAGGATTGGGATACCGAATATCTCGACGCCATCGTCTCGATCCGGCTGGTCGATGGCGTGGAAGAGGCGATCGCCCATATCGCGGCGCATGCCAGCCATCATACCGACGCGAGCATCACCGAGGATGCGGCGGTGGCCGAACGCTTTCTCAATGCCGTCGACAGCGCGATCGTGATGTGGAACGCCTCGACCCAGTTCGCCGATGGCGGCGAATTCGGCCTGGGCGCGGAAATCGGCATCTCGACCGGCCGCCTCCACGCCCGCGGCCCGGTCGCGCTCGAAGGGCTCACCACCTATAAATGGATCGTGCGCGGTCGCGGCCAGGCCCGACCCTAAGGCGCTTTTCGGGGTGAAGGGGGAGACTTACCCCTTCACCACCGTATCGATCGCCTTCAACTGCTTCAGCATCGGCCCGACCCAGTCGAGCTTCAGCATCACCGGCCCGTCCGAC
>NZ_JADYXN010000232.1:0-587 GCF_015864285.1 Pseudoalteromonas sp. NZS100_1 | reverse complement strand
CCCGCAAAACCGCCAAAACCAGCCGCTCGCGTAAATCCGTCGATATGGGTCTGGACATGATTTGCTGGCCTCCAATCCCAGCACAAAGCTTGATGATGTGGACGCCCCTGCACCGGTCCGCAGCCGCTATGCTGCGAGTCGGTCACCCGAACAGAAAGAGGAGCGTTCACGATGAGGATTGCGACGATAGGACTGGATCTGGCGAAGAGCGTTTTCCAGGCGCACGGCGTCGATGAGAACGGCGCCACGGTGCTGGTGAAGAAGCTGCACCGCAAGCAGATGCTGCCGTTCTTTTCGAAGCTGTCGCCATGCCTGATTGGCATTGAGGCGTGCGGAACGGCACATTACTGGGCACGCACGCTCGCCGAGATGGGACACGAGGTTCGCTTGATCCCACCATCCTACGTGAAGGCCTATGTGAAGCGCGGCAAGAGCGACGCCCTCGATGCCGAAGCGATCTGCGAAGCCGTGCAGCGTCCGACGATGCGGTTCGTGCCCGTCAAGACAGTCGAGCAGCAGGCCATCCTCATGACCCATCGCGCCCGGTCCCTGCTCGTGCGCCAGCGCACTATGCTCGCCAATGCCCT
>NZ_JADYXN010000231.1:0-588 GCF_015864285.1 Pseudoalteromonas sp. NZS100_1 | reverse complement strand
GCGGATCAACGGGCTGCATCTTATCCGCAATGGTGCGCAAGTCGTCTGCCTGCCCGGTACGACGCTTTATGCGCTGGAAAAGGCGCTGGCGCCGCTGGGGCGAGAGCCGCATTCGGTGATCGGCTCCTCCTGCTTCGGCGCGTCGGTGGTGGGAGGCGTGTGCAATAATTCGGGCGGATCGCTGGTGCAGCGCGGGCCTGCCTATACGCAGCTCAGTCTCTATGGCCAGATCGGCGCGGACGGGGCGTTGCGGCTGGTCAATCATCTGGGCGTGGCGCTGGGCGATGATCCCGAAGAGATGCTGCGGCGGCTGGAGAGTGGCGACTTCCGGCCCGACGATGTCGATGCGGCGGCGGATCGATGGGCGCATGACTGTGGTTATACCGGCCATGTGCGCGATATCGACAGCGCGACGCCCGCTCGATTCAATGCCGACAGTCGATGCCTGTATGAAGCGGCGGGCAGCGCCGGCAAGATCATCGTCTTTGCCGTGCGGCTGGACAGTTTCGTGAAGGAAGAAGGCGCCACCACCTTCTATATCGGGACCAATGATCCCGCACAGTTGACGGCGATACGGCGCACCATATT
>NZ_JADYXN010000230.1:0-588 GCF_015864285.1 Pseudoalteromonas sp. NZS100_1 | reverse complement strand
GACCCTAGTACGAGAGGACCGGGTTGAACATACCTCTGGTGTACCTGTCGTCACGCCAGTGGCGCAGCAGGGTAGCTATGTATGGACGGGATAACCGCTGAAAGCATCTAAGCGGGAAGCCTCCCTCAAGATAAGATTTCATCGAGCCGTCGTAGACCACGACGTTGATAGGCTGGATGTGGAAGTGCGGTAACGCATGGAGCTAACCAGTCCTAATTGCTCTGTTCGCGCTTAAGAGTCCCACCATCAACGACAATGCTGGAAACAGCAAAAACGCTGATGGCGTGGTTTTAAGCCAGCCCAGATATACGAACATACAAACACACAAGCTCTTGTTGTTCACTTTCCCAAGTGAAAGTGAATAGTGCATGGTATCGATTAAAAACCCGCAGTTATGCGCCTGCTTCATTGCTTGGTGACCATAGCGTCTGTGACCCACCCGATCCCATCCCGAACTCGGCCGTGAAACCAGTCTGCGCCGATGGTACTATTGCTCAAACACTGGAAGAGTAGGGCGTCGCCAGGCATTGAAGCACGCGCATAGCAACGGATAAAAAACCCATCACAATGTTACAAAATAGGGCGGCC
>NZ_JADYXN010000229.1:0-590 GCF_015864285.1 Pseudoalteromonas sp. NZS100_1 | reverse complement strand
GCTGTTCTACAGCGTGTCGGCATTCTCCCCCAAAGGGAAGGGTGATGCGAATGAGCGCATTCTGAAATCTGTCTATCGTGCGGCGGGCTGGGACCTGCTGGACGATCGCTATCTCCAGATCATGGGGCTGTTGTGCGCCATGCCGATGACGATGGCGAACGGGCTGGCCCGCGACCTCGATCGCATGAAGCGCATGCGCACGATGCTCAGTACGACGGCGGCCAATCTTGCTCCGATACAGGGTGAGTATCTGGGCGGACAGACGCCGCATCTCTTGTTGATCGGGCGTCGCGGCCAACCCTTCTTCTGGTCGCCCTTCGAGAATTCGGCGGGAAATCACAATGTCGCGGTGTTCGGCAAGTCAGGGTCGGGCAAGTCGGTCGCGCTGCAGGAATTGTGCGCCTCCTTATGCGGCGCAGGCTCAAAGGTTGTCGTGATCGACGATGGTCGTTCGTTTGAGCACTCGGCCAAGCTGCAAGGCGGAGCTTTTGTCGAGTTCACCATGAGCTCGGGCTTCTGCCTCAACCCTTTCTCGATGATCGATGAGGCGCAGGCCGAGGCGGATGAGGATTATCTGCTCGACTGCATGG